>JBJFDE010000259.1:0-23780 GCA_051889855.1 Candidatus Cryptobacteroides sp.
TGTATTCCTGAGTGAATTCTTCAGCCCTGTCACCCTGCCATGAATATGACCAGCCACCATTGAGAGTCCTCATAGAATTGGCGTTAGGACCAGTAACAAGGATTTTTGTTCCCTTCTTCAACGGAAGCAGATTCTTCTCGTTCTTGAGCAGAACCATGGACTCAACTGTAGAATTATAGGCCATCTGCCTGAATTCATCACAAGCGAACTTGTCATAGCCGTCAACGCTCCAGGTAGGATTCTCGAAAAGACCGAGACGCACTTTGAGTCGAAGAACCCTGCGGACGGCATCGTCAAGCCTTTCCTTTGAAATGCGGCCTTCCTTCACAAGAGTAACAATATCACCGCAAACGGTAGGATCATACGGATCCATAATCATATCCACACCGGCATTGATACCGATTTCCACTGCCTCCATTCTGTCAGCGGCAATGTGCTCGCGAGTGAAGAGGTTGTTGATATCAGCCCAGTCAGTCACAACCATTCCGTCCCATCCGAGGTCCTTCTTGCACCACTGGGTGAGATATTCATAGCTTGAGTGCACGGGAACGCCGTTGATAGAAGCCGAATTGGCCATCAATGTAAGAGCACCAGCCTGGAAGCACTCCTTGAACGGACGGAAATATTTCTCACGAAGGTCTGCCGGAGAAACAAGGCCTGGAGTCCTGTCCTGACCAGTGGCAGGAGTGCCATAAGCCAAATAGTGTTTGATGCTGACTGCAACATGGTCCAAATCAACATTGTTAGGATTCTCTCCCTGAGCTGCAATTGTCTCAGCTACAGACATTTCACTCTGGAGATAAGGGTCTTCGCCCCAGCTTTCCCAATGACGAGGCCACCTTGGATCGCGTCCGAGGTCCATAACAGGAGAAAAAATCCATGGAACCATTGCAGCCCTTGTCTCATAAGCCATAACCTGGCCAAGCTGCTTTGCATAATCTCTGTTGAAAGTGGCGGCAAGGTTGATTTCCTGAGGGAAGAAAGTACCGTCTGAAAGATAAGTGGCACCATGGATCATGTCCAGTCCGAAGATGGTAGGTATTCCGATTTCCTGCATGGAAATCTCCTGAATCTGACGTACCATTTCAGCAGTTTCAGCCCTCGAAGCGCTGACTCCTCCGAAAACGTTGAGGAAGGAACCGACCTTCCAGTCTTTAACTATAGCCCTGACCTTTGCAGTATCAAGGACACCCCTTGTGGAAATCACATCTGAAGTAATCTGAACAAGCTGTCCAGCTTTTTCTTCCAGAGTCATACCTTTGAGCACCTGCTCAACCTTCTTTTCAACCTGTTCATCCTTTTCGATGGCAGGTTTGACAGATTCGCTGCAGCAACCGGCAGCCACAAGTCCGGCAAATGCCATTGAGATCAATTGTTTATTCATAGTAATAGTATTTAGAAATTATGTTCATCATTCTTCTGAATCAAGGAACTGCCCCATGTTCTCAGAGTATTTCCGCCATTTTTCTATCAGAGCCTGCATATCATCCGGCAAAGGAGAATCGAAACGGACCATCTGACCTGTGCGCGGATGTACGAAACCAAGAGTCTTTGCATGCAGGGCCTGGCGCGGCAGGATTGCAAAGCAATTCTCAATGAACCGGCGATATTTGGCATATATGGTTCCCTTGCGGATTTCCGCACCGTCATATCTTGCATCATTGAAAAGCGGATGGCCGATCCAATTGAAATGCACCCTGATCTGATGCGTTCTGCCCGTTTCAAGACGACATTCGACCACGGTCACATACCCAAAACGCTCCAAAACCCGATAATGGGTCACAGCATGCTTACCATGGTCGCCCTCAGGAAAGACCTTGAAGCGCATCCTGTCGTTGGGATCACGGCCGATATTGCCGGTGATTGTCCCCTCGTCATCCTTGAGGTTACCCCATACAATTGCGACGTAACGCCTCTCTATCGAGTGTACGAAAAACTGCTTTGCAAGGTTGAGCTGGGCTTCATCATTTTTCGCCACAACCAGGAGTCCAGAGGTGTCCTTGTCGATGCGATGCACCAGAACTCCCATCCTTTCATCCTCAGCATCTGGGCCTTGTGATATTCCAAGATGGTATGCAAGAGCATTGACGAGAGTACCGGAAAAATGTCCGTGTCCGGGATGAACCACCATACCTGCATCCTTGTTCAACACCAGTACATCATCATCCTCATATACAATATTGAGCGGAATATTCTCCGGAAGAATCTCCAGTCCCCTCCTCTGGTACGGCATTACAAAAGTCACGACATCGCCCGGACGGACAATGTAGTTGGCTTTCACGACCTTGTCATTGACCCGGATATAATCAGCCTTTATAGCCAGCTGGATACGATGGCGGGAAGTATATTCCATGTGAGTGGCCAGATACTTGTCCACCCTCATCGGCACCTGACCAGAGGCGATGTCAAAGCGGTAATGCTCGAACATCTCCTGCTGTTCATCCTCATACGCGACTTCGTCACCTACACGCGCCGAGTCGAAATCTTCTATAGGATCTTCGTCGTAATCAAAATAACCTGCGCTCATCTCTATTCTCTGACGGGGATTCGTGACGGGTTGATAGTCAAATAGATGCTTACATTCTCGCCCATAGCAAGAGGTTGGTCTGAAACTTCCGGTTCCTGTTTATATACAACGGCATTCAGACTGTCTTCATAAGTCTTGACACTGTCGTCGAACTTTATCCTGCCAAGGTTGAGGGAATTGTCATGTATTGCATCCACGGCACTAAGCCTCTTGAGACCAACAAGTTCGGGCACATAGGTACCGGATGCGTCGCTGTTGAGACCCACGACCAGGTCAATCACTGACTCGCTGTCAATACGGAAACCCGGCTCGATTTCCCTGTTTTTCATCAGCTGCCGGAGCACGTTGTTGGTGGCAATATCCTCAACATAGATAAGATTGCCGAGGACAAGTCCGCGTGACAGAAGTTCGGCCTTTGCCTGACGCATCGAATAGCCAATCAGATTCGGCATTGTCACCTTCTTTGCGACTACAGCATTGATAGTCAACGATATACGCCTTCCTTCCTTCACTTTGGCTCCGGCTGGAGGATTTTGTCTGTAAACCGCTCCCTTCTTCATCCTTTTCACATAGACCGAGTCGGTCACCTCAGTCCTCATCCCTGCCTTGTGAGCCACATAACTCGCCTCACTGACTGTAAGGTTTGAAAGGTCCGGAACTGTGAGTTCCTGATTATGTTTGGTGAATCTGTTCAGGAAAATGATTGCTGCAGCCAGCAGCACTACCACGATAGCCAATGCAATGGCAAGATTGACCACAATCCATTTCCCTTTGAAACCTGTACTGTTGTTGTTCCCCATAAAAAATGATTATTATAATAAAGGCTCACCATGAAAAATCATCCTGAACAGGCCCTGTCCGAACAAAGCAAGTCCAATCACCACGACAATCGCCCCGGTAATCCTACTTATCCACAATATAGTATTGATTTTAAATTTATTACGAAAACGGCTCAATGCCCATGAGACAAAGAACCAGTAACATGCGGAACCTGCACTCACTGCCAGCACGACAGGAGCCACCCTCCAGTCATTTGGTTCGTCTCCCAGACCGAAGAACGCAAAAAGAGCAAAGATGACGAAAATCGCCCCCGGATTGGACAGTCCCATGATCAGAGCCTGGACGAAATCGGTCGCAGAAACTGAATATTTCCCGTCCGCCCTCATTTTGCGGAACGGATCGGAAAGTGTCATGGAAAGACCCAGGATGCATACGATAAGACCTCCGGCCACAGTCAGAAGTAGCTGATAATCATCAAAGAACTGTTGCACAAATGCAAGGGCGAAAATGGCGATGATAGAGAAAACAGTATCAACCACGCATGCTCCCATGCCGGCAACAAATCCTGCCTTATGACCTTTGCTCAGGGATTTCTGTACCACGAGAATGGCTATCGGCCCTACTGGTGCCGACGCACATATCCCGACAATGAAACCTTTGAGAATGTCAATAAACATAAAGCGTCCATTTAATAAATCTCACAAAAGTACTAAAATTTTCCATATATTTGTGTGCTTTTGGGCGATGGGCAATGAAAGTTTCGCCATCACAATGAAAATTTACAAAATGAAAAAAGACAATATACTCCTCTGGACACTTGTGTTATGTTTCGCCGTCATGATGTCGCTTCCCTATCTGGTGAGCGGCACCGGGCTTGTTTCGCTGCTTGGTTTCGTTCCTCTTCTGTGCATGGAAAGGATAGCCAGTCTGTCAGGCAAGAAACATATATGGATATATCATTATTCCGCCTTTGTCCTCTGGAATGCGTTCACAACCTTCTGGGTGTGCAATGCCACGGTGGGAGGTGGTCTGTTCGCCATTTTTGCCAATGCCTTCCAGATGTCACTGATTTTCGGGCTTTTCCGTGTGAGCAAGAAGCATTTCCAAGGGGCCCTGCCCTACCTGTTCCTGGCGGTCGCATGGATTGCATGGGAGAGGTTCTACTTTGATGCAGAAATCTCCTGGCCATGGCTTGTGCTCGGTAATGCCTTCGCACGCAGCACATGGGCCGTGCAGTGGTATGAATTCACCGGTACCCTTGGAGGATCCTTGTGGATTTGGGCAGCGAATCTTGGAGTTTTCGGGCTTATGACATCACTTTCTGACGGCAGCTGGTTCAGATACAATGTCAAGGCAAAAGCGGCTTCTGTCATCGGACTTGTATGCGTATTCGTGATTCCTCTTGCCGTTTCTCCGTCCGTGGGTAAAAAATACAAAGACTCGATGAATGAGGGTAACAGCTTGGAAGTGATGATGATACAACCGAATATCGACCCATATCATAAATTTCAGGCGATGAGCCAGGACCAGCAGAACGCCATCCTTCTGACCATGGCGGAGGAAAACATGAAAGAGCGCCTGCACGACAGTACCGCCGCTCCCCTGCTCCTGCTCGCACCGGAAACTTTCACATCCGATGTCATCACGAACGACATTTCCCAAAGCCGCACTTTCAGACGCATAAGCACATTCCTGAAGGAATATCCTTCTGTAAACATGCTTTTCGGCGCATCATCCCGGGAATACATCAATTCCCGGACAGCACCGTCATATACGGCAAGACAGGTCAGGGAAGGTCTCTGGGTTGAATCTCACAATTCCGCCATCATGACTGACGGCAGCGCAAGAGCGGAAATATTCCATAAGAACAAACTTGTCGTCGCCGTTGAAAAGGCACCCTATCCGGCCTTTTTCTGTCCAATTGACGATGCCCTCGGCGGAGTTATGGGAAGGTGCATAGGTCAGGGGGACGTGAGCCTGCTGAATGTAAAAGCCCAGCAGGAGAATATTCCTCTGGGCTGTGCAATCTGTTATGAATCAGTATATGGTGAATATTATACTGAATATGTCAGGAAAGGTGCCGAGGCCATGACAATCATCACGAATGATGCATGGTGGGGCGACACTCCCGGTTATAAACAGCATCTGAGTTATGCTTCATTGCGTGCCATCGAGACCCGCAGGGCAATCGCCCGCTGTGCAAATACCGGCATCAGTGCCATAATCAGTCCATCCGGCAGGATTATGGAAACCACTCCTTGGTGGGAGCCGGCAGTACTCAGGGGAAGAATCCCTTTAAGGGACGATATTACGTTCTTCGTGTCCCACGGTGACATCACCGGCAGGGTGTGCTCTTTCCTCTTTGTACTGCTCTTGCTTGCATTGATAGTCAGGATATTACATTCTTGGAGGCCCCATAGGACCGCCACCAAATCCGCCAGGACCGGGACGACCGCCAGGACCGCCAAAACCGCGGCCACCAGGACCACGGTCTGAACCTCTTCTGCCACCGAAGTTGCCGAATCGGTATGTAAGGGAAATTATGATATATCTTCCGAGTGTATTGTTCCGGACTTCCTGATGATAGTTGGAAGCATCGGTGATTGAAAGATTCTTGGACTGGTTCAGGATATCATAAGCTTTCAAAGAGAGGGTGAACATATTCTTGAACAGCAATTTGGACAATTCTGCATTCCAGACATATTCATCTTTCTGAGGTGTCGAATATCCGTTGTACCAGTTGTAGTTGATGTCGGATGCAAGGGTTATTCCTCCGGGGATGTTCCAGTTCATTGAGAATGATGCCTGGTTGTTCCATCTTGCAGGCTGCTCCTGCTGGACTGTGTACCAGCTCTTGTTGCAGGTTGTCCTTGCCGCGAGGCTGAGTTCCACGATGTCCGCCGAGAATCTTACTGAGAATCGCTCTGTAAATGAGAGGTTCTGGATGACATTCTTTGAGAAATAGTCCTCAAAGTTGAGCTTTGATGAACTTGGGTTGTCATGATCGAAGAAGTCAGCATTGAACTGTTTATACTGGAATGTTGCAGTTGCTGCATCATAGTATTTGTTGGTATCAAACGAGTTCTGTCCGATGTAAGATGATGACTGTGAATAATTTGCCCTGAACATATTCATAATCGAGAAGTTCGACTTTGCAATCGGACTGTTCAGGAAGAAGTTGAGTCCTGCACTTCCGCTTGCCGGGCCGTTCATCGGCATTGAATACTGCGCTCCGTTGTCTCCATACCATACCGCGCTTGTAATCGGATTCTGAACCATGCCGGCATTGAACATTCCCCTTATTGAGAAGAAAGTCTGCTTGTTGGTATATCCGAAATTTCCGCGAAGGCTATGGTTGAAATAAGGCTTCAGGAAAGGATTACCGAACTGGACATTCAACGGGTTCGAATTGTCCGGAACAGGCATCAACTGTGAAGTCGATGGCTGGGATGAACGTCCGCGGTAGAAGAAACGGATATCGGCATTGTCATTGAACTCATAGCTCAGCATTGCCTGAGGGGACCAGTTCCAGACTGTATAAGTCGTATCTACCTTAGTGTTGCTGTCTGTCTTGTTCAGCATCTTGGTAGGCTGCATGGAAGCTCCTATCTGTGCCCTGAGCTTGCCATTCTGGTATTGGAGGTTCACTCCTGCATTGTGGTTATGGCTGATATTCAGGATTTCACTTGAATAGGTGGTGTTCAGGATTTCTCCCGACGGATTATATACCCGATTGTTGCCGAAATCCTCTACATCTCCTGAATCATAGGTATTCTTGTCGCTGAAGCTCCTGTTCCATCTGTAGTTGTAGCTGGCCTCAAGATAGAATCCCTTTCCGAGCGGCTCTGTATATGAGAGTCGGGCATTGACACTCTGGCTGTTGGTTTCGCTGGCTATCCTCTGGTTCACAATATCTGCGCTGGCAATCTGGTCATTGGCATAATTGGTCGTCAACGACTGGTTCAAAGCATCAGTGAGTTTATTTCCTGAGAAACTGTAACGTACGTTTGCCGAAATTGTCCTTCCAGGGATTCCGAGTTTCTGTCGGAGGAGGAGCGTTCCGCTGGTCGTCCAGTTCTTGTTATAGCCCTGTGAATAGTTGAAACCGTCATTCATCTTCGAGATTTCGCCTGTTTCTGCAAGAAGTTTGCTCGTTGTGAAATCTGAATATTCATTATAATTTCCGCCTCCGAAATTGACCTGGGGCTCGAAGAGAATCGAGGTGTTCTCGCTGAACTTGTGTTCCAGACGGACGCCGAATCTGTGTCCCTGGCTGAGGGTGTTGCTTGAACCGTAGCCGGTGTTGTTACCGTAGGATTCAGGACCTCCGTTTTCGTAGATGAGCTGGTCGCCGCCGTCAAGATATGTGATTTTGTTGCTCTGTTCGAGGACGGATTTGATGGAGCCGTTATAGAGATAGTTGCCGGCAAGGTCCATGTCTCCGTCAAGCAGGGTAAAGGCTCCGTTGAGACCACCCATCCATGATGTGGTGATACCGTTGTTGCCGCCGAAGCCGCCCATGCCGCCGCCCATGCCGCCGCTACGCATATTTCCCATCATGGTTCCGGCCATGTCGTTGAATCCCCTGTTGTTGGTATTGTTGCCATTGAGGATGATGCTTATCTGACTTTTGTCTGTAAAACGGCCAATCATCGCAGCGCCCTGGTAACGCCAGTCTCCATCACTCCAGGTCTGCTGCAGGTCGTGTCCTCCACCGGCCGATACATTTCCGAACCAACCCTTCATCATTCCGGGCTTGAGGGAAAGGTCAATCACGGTTTCCTCTTCTCCGTCATCTATGCCAGTGAACATTGCCTGGTCGGATTTTTTCTCGACCACTTTCACTTTCTCAACGAGCTTTGCCGGAATGTTCTTTGATGCAAGTGACGGGTCGTCAAGGAAGAATGTCTTTCCGTCAATGGTTATCTTCTTGACTTCCTGACCGTTGGCTGTAATGGATCCGTCTGTTCCGACTTCAATGCCCGGGAGTTTTTTTAGCAGTTGCTCAAGGGCGTCATTGTCGGTTGTTCTGAATGAGGAAGCATTATATTCGACTGTATCTTTCTTTACGATGATCGGGTTGCCGACAGCTGAAACGCTTGCTGCATCAAGTACCTTGACGTCCTCTTCCAACTTTATTGAGCCCAGGTCAAGTGCCTTTTCCACTGAGATTTCCTGTTCATGAGTCTTGTAGCCCATGAGTTCCGCACGGAGGATATAGGTACCCTTTGCCACTTTTGTAAGGGTAGCTTCTCCTTTGTCATCGGTAAGGACATACTTTGATGCGGATTTCTCTCCTTTCTTTGTCAATGAAGCTGTCGCAAATGACACGGGATCACCGGATTTGGCATCCACAAGTTTAAGTTTTACTGACAATGCGTTCTGTGCTCCTGCAATAAGGCAGAGAAGCATCATGCTGCACACCAGTACACATTTTTTAAAGGAATACATCTGAAACATTATTTAAATTACACTGATTGTTTCGTAAATGGGCCCGGAAAGGCAAAAAACAAGGTTGGCCAAACCGCTTGGTCAACCCATACACCAGCATTAGACACGACCGCTTGCCGGAGGTTTAATCTATCTTGTGGAAAAAAATCATTTTTTTATCCTGTCCGGATTCTGAGCCAGAAAAGTCGCCCAGTCACTCTTTCCTCCGACTTGTGCAAGGGGGCTGGTGAGCTGGTAATAATGGCAGAGGGCGATAGCGAGGGCATCCGTGGCATCCAGATATTTGGGATCAAGCTTTACATTCAGGGTTTTCTGAATCATCATGCTGACTTGTTCCTTGGATGCGGCTCCGTTGCCGCAGATTGCAATCTTGGCTTTTCTCGGGGCATATTCGGCCACAGGTATGCCCCGGATGACGGCGGCAGTGAGAGCTGCTCCCTGGGCTCGGCCGAGTTTGAGGATGACCTGGGCATTCTTGCCGTAGAAAGGTGATTCGACAGCAAGCTGGTCGGGCTGGTGTTCATCGAGGAGTTCACCGACTCCGGCGTAGATATTGGCGAGTTTCTCGAACGGATCCTTTATTTTACGCAAATCAAACACCCCCATATCCACGAAATGGGGGTGTTTCGAGTCGATTTCGATTATTCCGTAGCCCAGAATGTTCGTTCCCGGGTCGATGCCTATTATTTTCACTAATCTATACAGTCAAATCCGGTATAAGGACGGAGTGCCTCAGGAATGATAATCTTTCCGTCTTTCTGATTATTCTCAAGAAGAGCAGCCACCACGCGTGGAAGGGCAAGTGAACTACCATTGAGAGTATGGGCAAGCTGAGTCTTGCCTTCAGCATCCTTATATCTGAGTTTCAGACGGTTAGCCTGATATGACTCAAAGTTTGAAACTGAAGAGATCTCAAGCCAGCGTCCCTGTGCTGCTGAATATACCTCGAAGTCATAAGTGATGGCTGAAGTAAAGCTCATGTCACCACCGCAGAGGCGGAGAATCCTGTATGGAAGTCCAAGGGACTTGACAATACCCTCGACGTGTGCAATCATATCATCCAGGGCAGCATAGGAATTCTCAGGTTTTTCAATGCGCACAATCTCCACCTTGTCAAACTGATGCAGACGGTTAAGTCCGCGGACATCCTTGCCGTAAGAGCCGGCCTCGCGGCGGAAGCAAGGTGTGTAGGCAGTCATTTTCACAGGAAAATCATTATTGGAGAGAATAACGTCCCTGTAGATATTGGTTACTGGCACCTCTGCTGTAGGTACAAGATAGAAATTGTCAAGCGTGGCATGATACATCTGTCCCTCTTTGTCAGGAAGCTGGCCTGTTCCGAAACCAGAAGCCTCATTCACCATTACAGGAGGCTCAACTTCGAGATAGCCTGCCTTGGTGTTGATGTCGAGGAAATAATTGATGAGAGCTCTCTGAAGACGTGCTCCTTTTCCTTTATATACAGGGAAACCTGCACCTGTAAGTTTCACTCCAAGATCGAAATCGATGATATCGAACTTCTTTGCGAGCTCCCAGTGAGGAAGTGCATCCGGTCCGAGATCAGGAATCTCGTTGCCCATTTTCACCACTACGTTATCCTCTGCACCCTTTCCTTCAGGCACCTGGTCGCATGGTATATTTGGAAGGAGGACCAGCAGGGACTCAAGTTCTGCATTGTTCTCCTGTGATTTTCTGTCCAGTTCCGATGATTTGGCCTTGAGGGCTGCCACTTCAGCCTTTACTGCCTCAGCCTCTTCCCTTCTTCCTTCTTTCATCATTCCGCCGATGAGAGCGGCTTTCTTTTTCTGCTCTGCAAGGCATGAGTCGAGTTCTGCCTGCATTGAACGTCTGCTCTGGTCAAGAGCAATGATTTTGTTAACGATCTGGGCTGCGTCAAAGTTCTTTACAGCCAGTTTCTTGATGACAAACTCCGGATTCTCTCGGAGCAGTTTGAGTGTCAGCATGATATTATATTGTTAAGTTATGTTTCAATAAAAAAGAGGACTGAAACCCAACTCGGGTTAATCAGTCCTCTATCTTGGTTGCAAATCCCGAGTCTTAGTTCTCAAATGGAAGAACCGAGACGTAAGATTTGTTGTCAGCTTTCTTGCGGAAGCTAACCCTACCGTCAATCAGAGCGTAAAGAGTGTGGTCTTTACCGATTCCGACATTCAGACCAGGGTTGTGAACAGTACCTCTCTGGCGAACGAGAATGTTGCCCGCCTTAACTGCCTGATCACCGAATTTCTTGATACCGAGTCGTTTGCTATGTGACTCACGACCGTTCTTGGAACTACCGACGCCTTTTTTATGTGCCATAATTATTCCTCCTCAATGATTAAGCGATCGTATTGATCTGAAGTTTAGTAAGATACTGACGGTGACCGTTGAGTTTCTGGTAACCTTTACGACGTCTCTTCTTGAAAACGAGAACTTTGTTTCCTTTGCAAGAGTCATCAAGTACTGTTGCAGTAACTTTAGCGCCATCAACGTATGGAGCACCTACTTTAACGTTTCCTTCCTCGTCGATAAGGAGCACTTTGTCGAACTCAACTGAAGCGCCCTTCTCAGCCGCGAGGCGGTTTACGAAGATTTCCATTCCAGCCTCAACTTTGAACTGCTGGCCTGCAATATCTACAATTGCGTACATAAAAACTTATTATTTTAAAGTTTTAGACTTCAAGCGGTTGCGCCGTGGCAACTCTTTTACTGAGCTTGAGAATCCCTGAATTTCATATTGTCTTCGGACTACTGCTCGTCCTGAAGCTGCATTTTCTGAACGTAGATCGCTTTCTGGATCTCAGTTCTCCTCTTTACAGACGGTTTTACGAAAGTCTTCCTTGCACGGAGCTCACGGATAGCACCTGTTTTTTCGAATTTCCTCTTGAATTTCTTAAGAGCTTTCTCGATGCTCTCGCCGTCTTTTACTGGAACTATAATCATATTTGTATCACCTCCTTTTATTAGCGGCTGCAAAGATAGACATATTATTTTGATTTCAAAATCTTTTTTCTATCGTGTCCATAAAAATTTCCATTCCCCTGGTTGCCACCTCTTTGATGTGCGTGATGCGGCCGTCATGAACAGGGACTGTCTTCGGGTCTATTATATATATAGGAGTGGAAGCTTTAGCGTATGCATATAAGCCGGCCGCCGGATATACCTGAAGTGAAGTACCAACAATAAGCATAATATCGGCAGCCTCAACAACATCAATCGCCTTCTCGATCTTAGGCACGGCTTCCCCGAACCATACAATGTGAGGCCTCAACTGCACTCCGTCGGAAGATACGTCTCCAAGATAAATGTCCCCGTATCCGATATCAATCACTGAGTCCTCAGAGTATCCGTTCCTTTCATTATATCGGTTCTCCGGTCGAACCTTGGTGAGTTCTCCGTGAAGATGTATTATCCTCGTGCTGCCTGCCCTCTCATGCAGATTGTCAATATTTTGTGTAATTACCTGAACATCAAAGTCTTTTTCGAGTTCAGCGATTGCATAATGAGCAGCATTGGGTTTTACCTGTGCAAGCTGCCTGCGACGCTGGTTGTAGAAATCCAGAACCATTGCCGGGTTCCTGCGCCAGCCATCCAATGTGGCGACATCTTCCACGTTGTAATTGTCCCACAATCCGTCACTGTCCCTGAATGTGCTGATGCCACTCTCCGCGCTGACCCCTGCACCGGTCAGGACCGCGATTTTTTTCTTTGCCATATCGTTTTTATTTGTTCATTCCGAAATAATACTTTGATACCCAATACTCGAACAGAGGGTCAAGTATTTCAGGTTCATCTTTTTCATTGAATGTCAGGACTTCCTTTTTCTTCAATGCATCCTTCACCCTGCGGACATTGGCAGAAGAGTTCAGCGAATATTTGGAAATCACGTCGGTCGAGCTGAATTTGGCCACTCCTTCAAGAACTGCCTTGAGGAGGCTCAGCTGAAAATCGGTAAGGTCGTCAACAATGGCCCTGAACTTCGGTTCGTGTATGGAAATAATGATGTTGAGAGCTTCCATCAGCACCGGTTCATTTATGTAACCTTTTGACAAAGAGTCACATATAGCAAAAAAGTGATTAAGATACCACAAATTGCTCCTGAAAAGCCTGCAAGCGCCGAGCACCAGTTCCCTTTCCACCACCTTGCCGCTGACCATGAAACCTTTTACTATATATTCAATAATCTCACGATTGTCAACACTGTGCAGAGGAAGGTGTTCTACCATGCGATAGAAGAATTTCTTTTCTTCAAAAATGTATTTCATGGCGTTGACAGTCGAGCCGGTAAGGATGAAAACTGTGGCAGGGCCTTCCTGGCTCTTGTCAGACATAACTTTCTCCATTGTCTTGAATATCAGGTCGCTGTCTTCCGTCTTGAGAAGGTTGCTGAACTGGGAAATGTTCATGAAGAAAGGAATTCCTTTGTCCCCGGATATCTTGCCGGGAAGACGGAGCATGGCCTCGATGTCTGCTTTGTCAGGTTCCCCATCCAGCGACACAACTTCCTGTGCATCAGAGGCAAAGCGCGATTTGTCGAATATGAAATGAGTTCCGGACAAATACTTGGATACAATTGCAGCATATTCGTTGGGCGTTGATGAAACGGGCCGTATGACCGAAGAACCAAAACTGATAAGGAATTCCGAAATGGTCCTGACGTTGAACAAATCAAGGCGGCCGACCATAAACTGACGTCCTTTCATCCTCATATCAAACAAGGTCTGTTGTATCACCGACATTTTACCCGCCTTGGAAGGTTCATAGATTACCACATGTTCCCCTGCTTCGAGCAAATTGGCGAGCGCATTGCACTCGGCCTTTCTGCCGATAAAATGTTTTCCTGTTACGAAACGGTCATAAACAAAGGTCGTGTCCATATCCTTATCTGCTTTACATATCCCGGCAAAATTACAATTAATATATTGTTTTGTCAACATGGCAAGTATTAGGGTTTATGCGGGAAAATATGTATTTTTGTAAGTTTGTTATTTATATATCCATATAATGGCAGTAAACAGTAACAGCGGGAAGAATATATTGCGGATTTCGTTCAAGATACTTGCATGGATTGCAGGTATCTGGGCGGCCATGCTCCTGCTCATCAAAATTGCTTTGTCATCATCTGTCATAGGTCACATAATAGACAGATATTCAGGAAATTTCATAGACGGAGACCTGAACTGGAGCGAAGTTTCCGTTTCGGTATTCAGGCATTTTCCGAGAATTGGGCTGACTCTTGAGGATTTTTCAATCACCTATCCGGCCACGAGGTTTGACAAATCTGAACAAGCTGGTCCGCAGGGACAGCTTATGTGGAAAGGTTGCGGCAAGCAGGCCGATACGTTGGCAAGTTTCAGAAGTTTCTCGACCGGAATCAACCTGTTTGCTTTGGTCACAGGCAAAATCAATATTCCGTATCTGGAACTGGATAAGCCACGAGTGTTCATCCACAACTATGCTGACGGGAAATCCAACCTCGACATCATCCTCACCGGAGACAGCCAGAGCAAAAGTTCATTCTCCCTCGACGGCATCAGCCTGGGAAAGGTCAGAATAGAAGGAAAGCCACGAATCGTATATACCGATTGTGCCGACACGGTGTTCGCAATGGTCGGTCTCGAAAGACTCCATTTCAATGGAAAACTTGTGAGCGACGAATTCTCAAAAAGCAGGTTGGGAATGACGATTGACAGCATGTTTGTTGCCGGAAGGATCTCTTCGGACACCTTATCCATGAAATTGGACAAGTTCATCATCCATGAACATGACAGGCACATGGATGTAGAGGCCCGGGCCCGCGCAATGGTGCTGACCAGCACTTTCGGAAGGATAAACATTCCATTTGACATGAAAGCGGGACTGGCTCTGCCCAAGGACAGCGTTCCTGCATTTTCGCTCAGTCACCTTGATGCCCGTCTTGCGTCTGTTCCACTTCGCGGCCATGCAGATATCAGGCTTCATACCGGAAAAACTTATGTCAGAGGAGAAATGGAGTCCGTTGACTGCGAAATGGACAGATTGCTGAAGGATGTAGTGAGCCATTTCGTGCCGGAAGCGGAAAAAATCGGGACCGATGCAAAGATGACGGTCAGGGCGGATGTTGACGGTTATTATATTCACAATCAGGGCAGATATCCTTCCTTGAATATCAGCATAGATATTCCTGAATCTTCAATCAGCCACAGCGACATAAGTGAACGTCTCAGCATGTCCCTCAATGCCCTGGCTTCAACTGACAGTGAAGGACGGCTTGGAATGCGTCTGAATAAAGTACAGGTGAATACCGCGGGCTTGAAGATGAATCTCATCGGTCAGTCACAAGACATTTTGTCCGAAGATCCTCTGGTTGACCTGGACTTTGACATCGATGCCGATCTTGGAAGATTTACTAAACCATTTGTGCCTGATTCCATCAACTTGGAGGCCAAAGGAAAGTTTGCGGCATGCATAAAAGGCTCATTCCTTCTCTCGCAATTGGACATATATAATTTTGCCAGGGCAAAAGTTGAAGGAAATGCAGATTTGGACGGGCTCCATGTCGCATATCAGGGAGATTCCATTCTGGTGGATGTGAACTGCATGAAGATGAACCTATCCCCGGAAACTAAGGCTCTCAGGTCAGATGCAGGCAAGACCATCAGTCTTCTGAGCATTGAAGGCGACATTGACAGTACTCATGTAAGATGGGGAAATTCTTTCCGGATAGATGGCAGAAAAGTGGGATTCAATGTCAAGAATTCCATTGATTTCCTTTCACAGAACGGGCAGAACAAAGTGAATCCCCTCGGAGTCAGGCTGAATGCCGGTTTTCTCAGCATCACCGATTCTGAGTCGACCAATATTTCACTTGACGACACCAAGAACGGATTCCTGATTACTCCGAACAAAGATAACGACGGAGTGCCGGTTCTTGTGGTTACAAGCAATAACAAGAGGATACATCTCAAGACATCAGACAACAGGGCTATTCTGACTGATGCCTCCGTCAAGGCAAGGGCTGCAATGAAAACTGTCAGGCGCAGGCCCAGAATGCCTGCAAGGCCTGATTCTCTTTCACGGTTACGGCCTGATGCCATCGTCATCGAGGATGATTTTGCCGGCAGTGACCTTGATTTGAAGCTTGACCAGACTCTTGCCAAATATTTCAGGGAATGGGACTTGAATGGTGACGTGAATGTCAGGACCGGTATTCTCATGACCCCGTATTTCCCTCTCAGGAACATCGTCAAAGGATGCAATATCCGATTCGACAACAATAACATAAACATAGATTCACTTGCCGTGGCTGCAGGAGAATCCAAGATTGAGGCGAAAGGTTCCCTGACTGGTATCCGTAGGGCTCTTCTCGGCAGGAAAGGGACTATGAATCTGGATGTTGCCCTTGCTTCGGAACGGATGAATGCGAATGAACTGCTAAAGGCATACCGAATCGGGTCGAAGTACCAGGCAACAGAGGCAGAAAGGATGAATGAAGCTTCCAACTCAGAATTTCTAAAAATGGTAACCAATGAAGTCGAAAGCAATCCTGATTCCATGGCACTGATTGTCGTACCTGGAAACCTCAATGCAAGAATTGAGGCTGATTTTAGAAACATCCTGTTCTCCAACATATTGATAGACAGTCTCCAATCCAAAATGCTGATGAAAGACCGATGCCTGAGAATGACGGATACAAGGCTCATTTCAGATGCCGGCAATGCAAGTTTCGATGGTTTCTATTCCACCCGCAGCAAGAAAGACATCAGGACGGGGTTCAGTCTCAACTGCGAGAACATCACTGCCGGAAGAATCATGGACATCATTCCTGCTGCAGATTCACTCATGCCGGCACTCAAATCTTTCGATGGCATGCTCAGATGCGAAGTTGCGGCTACGGCAGACATTGACACCAACATGAATATTCTGACCCCGAGCATAAACGGAGTCATGAGGATATCCGGAGAGGAATTGTCCATAACTGACAATGATGTGTTCAGCAATCTTGCAAGAAAGCTCAAATTCAAGGATAGCCGCAACGGTTTCATCGACAAGATGACGGTCGAGGGCATCATCAGGGACAATAAGCTGGAGGTTTTCCCTTTTGTACTTGACATTGACCGTTATACATTGGCAATGAGCGGAATACAGAATCTGGACATGTCTTTCAAATACCACATTTCCGTTCTGCGTTCTCCTTTGGTCTTCCGTGTCGGCATCAATCTGTTTGGTGACAATTTTGACAGCATGAAATTCCGGATCGGAAAGGCCATTTACAAGAATGCCAACGTGCCGGTATTCTCGGCTGTCATAGACCAGACGAAAATCAATCTTCTTCAGTCAATCAAAGGTATCTTTGAAAAGGGAGTCGATGCTGCCATGAATGAAAATGCCAGCCAGAAAGCCATCGAGAATCTGAAGAAAGAAACAGGCTATATAAATGCTGCAGAGCAGAACATGGAAGCCTTGTCCAAGGAAGAACAGCAACAACTTGTAGAAGACAATATTATTGAACAACAGGAACTTATAGAAAACAACCCAAATGAATAGTCAGGAATATATCGAAGTAGCGATAAAGATTACTCCTTTCAGTGAGGAAAATGCAGAGATTGTGACTGCCGAAATCTGCGACCTTCCCTTTGAATCCTTCAGCAACGAAGACCCTTACCTGAAATGTTACATCCAGAAAGAACTTTACAATGCCCATGAACTGAAAATTGTAATGAGCGCACTGGAAGGTATGGAATTCACGACTGAGGTAAATGCCACCCTCGTGCCTCCGGTGAACTGGAATGCAAAATGGGAAAGCGAATTCACACCTATTGTCGTGGACGGGAAGTGTACCATCAAGGCTTCTTTTCACAAAGGACTCAAACGTACCAGATACAATATCACCATAGATCCCAAAATGGCATTTGGAACCGGGCATCATCAGACCACATATATGATGTGCCGTGCCCTGCTCAACAACGAAGATTCGGTCAGGGGCAAGGTGGTCATGGATATGGGCTGCGGTACGGCAGTGCTGGCGATACTTGCAGCAAAGATGAAAGCCTCCAAGGTCTATGGCATTGATATAGATGCCATTGCAGCAATATCAGCTTACGACAACGCAAAGACTAACCGTGTAGGAAAAATCATGGAAACCTATTGCGGAGATGCCTCTCTTCTGCAGATGGGCACCTACGACGTGCTCCTTGCCAACATCAACAGGAACATTCTGCTTCAGGACATTCCTACCTACTCACGTTCTCTTCGTCATGGCGGTCTTCTGATGGTCAGCGGCTTCTATACCGATGACATGCCGATGCTGGTTGCCGCTGCAGAAAATGCCTCCCTTGAGTACGTGAGTGACGACAGCATGGACAACTGGTGCTGCATCACATTCAGGAAGAAAGACTGAAACTTGACAAGAATGGCCGATCATGGCGGAGCAATGCTGCATCGGGACAGTCTGGCAGCATCTTCATCAGAGAGAATTCCGGCTTTGTTCAACCCCTGCACTGTAAGAAGTTCGCTGGGGTTGTTCTGTCTGTACAGGACAATCGCTTCTGCCGCTCTGGCAGAGTGAATATAGGGATGATGTTTCAATGAATCCGCAGGATATGTCCACAGCGGATATGGCCTGACATATTCGTCGGACACTGTGACAAGGTCTTCCAGAGCTTTGAACTTGCTTCTGCTGAAGTTTTTGACATCCATCATCTGTTCCTTGTAAGAAAAGCCTCCGAGAGCCTGCCTGTGACGTATAAGGGCCATGGCGAACCATCCCCCGATTCCAGGCAGGGCATCAAAGGCTGCCGAATCGGCAAGGTTCAGGTCCAGCTGTGGTATGTCTATGTAAGGTTCAAGGCGCCGGTAAATGCTGTCAGACACGCAATAAGACTTTGAAAAATCCTCCTTCTGCCTGAAACGGCCACCTTTCTGCCTGTAATTGTCTATAGATTCCGCCTGCTTGAGAGTAAATCCAAGCCTGCACAAATCTTCTATGCTTACTTCGTTGGGATTGAATCTGAAACTCTCCACTTTAGCCGGAGGAACGTTCTTCCTGACCTGCTCCACTGCTTTGGAATGTGCCGAGTTATGCCGGATTGTTTCACCCTTGCTGTTTGAATAGCCGCCTCCTTTCCGCTTTCCCGGTTGAGATTCAGCATAATCAAGGATATAAATGGTATCCGGGGCATCTCTGTCAGCAGCAATCTTCAATACAGCCGCCCTGTGGATGAAAAGAGCTGTCTGATATCCCAGAATCAGGAATACCAGCGCGATGATTCCTATAAGATAAGAATTCATTCCTCTTTTTCCTTCTTTGCCCATGACCTGCTTTTTGTTACGGTGCAAATATATGCAGGTATCCCATATATGACAACACTTCCGCCAGGGCCTGACGGAAGTTTTTCTGTTTTAATCAGTTTTTACAACTTTTAATCGATTTTCGGATGTTATCGGCTGGCTTTCTCTGCCTCAATCGCAGCATTGAAGCAATGGCGGCAGAGCGGTTCGTAAATATCTTTCTCACCAAGGACTACAAGTTTGTCGCTTGAGGAGAGCCTGTGTGAATGATTGGCAGGGCTGCCGCACCTTACACAGATGGCATGAACTTTCTGAATATCCTCGGCAACAGCCATCAGGGCAGGCATCGGGCCGAAAGGCTTGCCCATGAAGTCCGTGTCAAGGCCTGCAATTATCACCCTCACTCCCCTGTCGGCCAAAGTCTGTACGACTTCTACTATTGTGTCATCAAAGAATTGGGCCTCATCGATACCGACAACCTCAACATCACTCGAAAGCAGCAGCATGCTTGCCGGAGAATCAATGGGTGTTGAAGGTATGCTGTGTGAATCATGCGACACAACCTCTTCATCGGAATATCTGACATCGATGCATGGCTTGTATATTTCGACTCTCTGTTTTGCGAATTGTGCTCTTTTGAGCCTCCTTATAAGTTCCTCAGTCTTACCGGAGAACATGGATCCGCAGATTACTTCGACAGAACCTGCTTTTTTTGCTTTTTCTAAAAACATTTGATTATTTTTGTGGTTCGACAAGTTGCAAAGATAGTCAAAGATTGCCTTATGGAAAATAGAGAATCTGAATTTTTATCAGAAGTTAAAGACCTGATTTCTGATTTGAGAAAGAGAGTTGAATATCTCGAGAACAAGGTTGCGGAGTATGAACAATTGCTCTATTCTGAAGAAACAGAGCCGATTAATCTTGATATTGATGAGCTGGATGACATCACTGAAACTATAGTTGGGGAGCGAGATGGCTCCACTGATCTTCTGGAAGATTTGCCAGAAGATATAGTCGAAGGACGTGGACCGGAGCCGGAGGTAATGGAAGTTCCGATATCGGAGGTAAAGCGTCCGCTATGGTGGACCGATATGCCGGGGTCACAGGTCAAGGACATCAGGAGCGCCATATCTCTGAATGACCGTATATTGTTCATAAACACTCTTTTCAATGAAGACCCTGCCGTTTTCCAGAATGCCGTCAATGCGATAAACGGTATGAACTCCCTTAAAGAAGTTGCAGATTATATCAATGCTGAGTTCCCTCAGTGGAACATGGACTCGGAGACTGTCTATCGTTTCATGATGGCTGTAAGAAGGAGGGTCAGATAAGATGGCAGGCATACTGTACATAGTTCCTACTCCTGTCGGCAATCTGGAAGATATGACATTCAGGGCCATCAGGGTTTTGAAAGAGGCCGACCTGATTCTTGCCGAAGACACCCGTACAAGTTCGGTCTTGCTGAAACATTTCGAAATCAGCGGAAGGCTTGAGTCACATCACAAATTCAATGAACACAAGACGGCCTCGATGATTAAGGAGAGGATTCTTGCAGGACTTAACGTTGCGCTTATAAGCGATGCAGGCACACCCGGCATTTCAGACCCCGGCTTTCTCCTTGCACGCACCTGCATTGAAGAAGGCATTGAAGTCCAGACACTTCCTGGAGCCACTGCTTTCGTGCCCGCCCTCGTTTCCTCGGGTTATCCTTGCGACAGGTTCTGCTTTGAAGGTTTCCTTCCACAGAAAAAAGGAAGGCAGACGAAGATAGAGTCCCTTACCCAGGAAACACGCACGATGATATTTTATGAATCGCCCTATCGTCTGGTCAAGACTCTCGAGCAGTTTGCAGAGTTTTTCGGTCCTCAGAGACAATGCTCGGTGGCAAGGGAGATTTCCAAGAAATTTGAAGAGCACCGCCGCGGCAGTCTTGAAGAGGTTGCCTCATGGTTCAGGGAACATGAGCCGAAAGGTGAAATCGTAATCATAGTTGCCGGAGCTCCGGAAGTACAGAAGGAAAAGAAGAAATACCACAAAGCCGACCGCGAAGAAGAATAGAGGATTCTTCAGACAGCGATAAATTATTATCAACCAAAATATTACATCATGAAACGAATTTACTTTCTTGCAGCGGTGCTGATATCCGTTTTCAGCATCGCGTCCTGCTCACAGTACAAATATGAGACTGTGGCCGGAGATCCCCTCGGGACCAAGATATATACCCTGGACAATGGTCTCAAGGTATATATGAGCGTCAACAAGGAAACCCCTCGCATTCAGACTTACATTGCCGTGAAAGTGGGAGGAAAGAATGACCCGAGCGAGACCACGGGACTTGCACATTATTTCGAGCATCTTATGTTCAAGGGAACACAGAGCTTCGGAACGAGCAATTATGCTGCTGAGAAGCCGATGCTCGACGAAATCGAGCAGTTGTTCGAAGTTTACAGAAAGACTTCCGATTCCGCAAAGAGGGAGTCTATATATCATAAAATAGACTCTATCAGCTATGAGGCTTCCAAACTTGCCATACCTAATGAATATGACAAGCTCATGTCCATGATTGGTGCAGAAGGCACCAACGCCTTCACTTCCCAGGATGTGACTGCCTATGTCGAGGACATCCCTTCCAACCAGATTGAGAATTGGGCAAGGATTCAGGCTGACAGGTTCAAACATCCTGTACTCAGGGGCTTCCACACTGAGCTTGAGACCATATATGAAGAAAAGAACATGTCCCTTACACGCGACAGCCGCAAAGTATGGGAGGCTCTTGACGCTGCTCTTTTCCCTAACCACCCTTATGGAAAACAGACCGTTCTCGGAACTCAGGAGCATTTGAAGAACCCTTCAATCACAAATGTCAAAAACTACCACAAGACATGGTATGTTCCGAACAACATGGCAATCTGCGTTGCCGGAGATTTCGATCCAGACTACATGGTCAGCATGATTGAGAAATATTTCGGGGATATGGAGCCAAATCCTGATCTGCCTGTTCTGGAATATGAAGAGGAGAAGCCGATTACCAGTCCTATAGTAAGGGAGGTATATGGTCTTGAAAGTGAGAATGTAATGATAGGCTGGAGGCTCCCTGGCGCTGCCGACAAATCAAGCGACGTTGCAAATATCGCGTCTGCAATCCTCAGCAACGGTCAGGCAGGACTTATCGACCTTGACATCAACCAGCAGCAGAAAGCGCTCAGCGCCTACGGCGGCTTTTCAAGTCAGCCTGATTACAGCAGTTTCCTCCTTGCAGGTGCTCCCCGCGAGGGACAGAGCCTTGACGAATTGAAGGAGCTGTTGCTTGCTGAAGTCGCAAAACTCCGCAGCGGAGACTTCCCAGAGAGCCTGCTTGATGCTACAATCAACAATTTCAAGCTGGAAGTCATGCAGCAGCTTGAGTCCAATGACAGCAGGGCATCCATCTATGTCGATTCGTTCATCAACGGCACTGACTGGGCAGATGAAGTCGGAATTTTTGAAAGAATAGAAAAGGTTACCAAAGACGATGTTGTGGCTTGGGCAAACAAATATCTTCCTGAAAATGGTTATGCCATCGTATATAAGAGGGAAGGAGTTGACAAGACCCAGCAGAAGATTGCGGCTCCGAAGATTACTCCGATTGTGACCAACAGGGACATGCAGAGCGAGTTCATCAGCGAAATACAGAAAACCGTGGTGAAACCTATAGAGCCCGTATTCGTAGATTATAATAAGGATATGGACATATTCAAGTCCCAGGGAATGGAGGTACTCTATAAAGAGAAGGAAATCAACGACATAGCTAATCTTGTCATTTCATTCAACGAAGGCGCGGAAACTAATCCTGCCCTTGGAATAGCATTCGAATATCTTGGATATCTCGGAACAGACAAGATGAGTGCTGAAGAGATTGCATCGAAAATGTATGAACTTGCATGCTCTTTCTCATTCGGCGCATATGCAAATGAGACAAGAATCAATGTCAGGGGGCTTGGAGAAAATATCGGGGAAGCTCTCGAAATCGTTGAAGACCTGATTGCAAATGCTAAAGCTGACGAGGACATCCTCCAAGGTCTCAAGAATGACATTATCAAGAGCAGAGCAAATGCGAAACTCAGTCAGCAGCGTTGTTTCAGTGCACTGAGAAGATACATGACCTATGGTCCTGAAATGATTTCAAGAGTCTATATGGACAATGATGCCGTCATGGCCCTTACTTCAGAGCAGCTTCTTGCAATGGTGCGTGAGATGTTCACCAAGCAGCACGAGATACTCTACTACGGACCGGAAAGCGAAAAAGCTCTCGGGGAAACCCTTGCTGCCCACCATAAAGTCAGCGACAATCCACAGCCTCTTGCAAAGACTTTCAACAAATATGTGGAAACTCCAGTTCCTGTGGTCTATATCGCACAGTACGATGCTAAGCAGCTTTACTATTTCCAGTTCTCATGTCAGGGAGAAAAATATACTCCTGAAGATGATGCGAAGATTGAACTGTACAATGCTTATTTCGGAGGCGGCATGAACACCATCGTATTCCAGGAAATGAGGGAAGCCCGCGGACTTGCATATTCCGCATCTGCATGGCTCGGAACTCCAGGTTATGCCGATGACACTTATTCTTACAACGCATTCATTGCGACACAGAATGACAAGATGAAACAGGCAATTGAGGCCTTTGATGAAATCATCAACGATATGCCGGCATCACAGAATGCATTTGACATTGCCAAGGAAGGCATCATTCGGTGGCAATCTTACTATTACA
>JBJFDE010000260.1:0-1777 GCA_051889855.1 Candidatus Cryptobacteroides sp.
AGACCAAGGTTGACACTTACAGCCTTTACATTCGGGTCAAAGAGATTTGCCACAGAAGTTGCAGCATTGCTCAAAGCCTGAAGTGATTTCAGATTAGGCACCTTCGTATCCAGCGCCTCTCCTGTATAGGAAACGAAAACTGACGGAATACACAATGTTCCATCCATGATGAATACCGGCGATGACGGATCCCATGCCGAGTAACCTCTTGCCTCGAAAGTGTTGCGGAGACCTCCGTTGGGGAAGCTGGAAGCATCCGGTTCCTGCTGGACAAGAGCACTGCCGTTGAATTTTTCGAAAGCCTTGCCATCCTTTACGGATATGAAAGCTTCATGTTTCTCAGCTGTTGCATCGGTAAGCGGCTGGAAAAGGTGAGTGTAATGGGTAGCACCCATCTCGATTGCCCAAGCCTTCATGCCTGAAGCAATCTCATTGGAATAAGCCCTGTCGAGCTTGGCTCCATACTTCACTGATGCAAGGACAGCCTCATAAGCCTGCTGGGACATGTAAACCCTCATTTTGTCCAAATCAAATACATTCTGGCCGAAATACTTGGATACAGGTCCTTCTTCGACGAAAAATCGTCCGGTTTGATGAGAGGCAGCCTCATTCAAAGCCCTTTGTCTAAATGTTGCCATAAAAATTAGGTTTTTTTGTTAAGTCGGGCGCAAAGATAATAAAATCAGCAATAGTTTTATGAAAAAAATGTACTTATCTTTGCAAGGTTTTTTATAAAGGGGTGCATATTGTGCCTCAAGGGTCAATAAACAGGAAACATATAAAACCACAACATATGGCAAATATCTCTACGAAAGCGGTTCAGATGCCAGCATCCGCTATCAGAAAGCTGGTACCTCTGGCTGATGCAGCCAAAAAGCAGGGCGTGAAAGTTTATCACCTCAACATCGGACAGCCTGATATCAAATCCCCGGACTGTGCACTTGAAGCCATCAGGAACAACGGCCTCACCCACGTGTCATACTCCAATTCAGCTGGTCTGATCGAACTCAGGGAAGGTCTGGTAAACAAGTATTACAAGAAAATTGGTATTGATATCGAATTTTCCGAACTTCTTGTAACAGTGGCCGGCAGTGAGGGAGTCAATCTTTCACTTGGCATCACCTGCAACCCTGGCGACGAAGTCATCGTGCTCGAGCCTTTCTACACCAATTACAACACATTCGCATTCATGAACGGGATTACTCTGAAAGCCATCCCGACTGACATCCGTAAAGGCTTCCAGGTCCCTCCTATCGAAGAATTCGAAAAAGCAATTACAGACAGGACCAAAGCAATCCTTGTCTGCAACCCGGGCAACCCGTGCGGTACTCTTTACACAAAGGAGAACATGCTTGCACTGGGAGAAGTGGCACGCAAACATGACCTCTTCCTCATCTCTGACGAGGTTTACCGTGAATTCTGCTATACTGACGAGCCTCATTTCAGTGCAATGAACATTCCTGATTTGGATCAGAATGTCATTCTTGTTGACTCAGTGTCAAAACGTTACAACCTCTGCGGTGCACGCGTCGGATGTCTGGTTTCACACAATAAGGAATTCATGGCTGCGGCCCTCAAATTTGCACAGGCACGTCTCTGCCCTCCTGTAATCGGCCAGATTGCTGCAATCGGAGCCCTTGATACCCCTCAGGAGTATTTCGAAGCAGTTCGTGAGGAATACATCAGGAGAAGGGATTTCATGATCACGAGACTCAACCAGATAGAAGGAGTGTTCACACCTATGCCTAACGGTGCATTCTACACCATCGCAGAACTT
>JBJFDE010000261.1:0-6368 GCA_051889855.1 Candidatus Cryptobacteroides sp.
GCAAAACGCTACAAGGAAGTCATAATCTATGACGAAAACCTTGAGGCTATCGTGAAGGACAAGAAACTCTCGACTGAAGAGGAGTGCTGGGACTTCGTGTATGCAGACCTTAGTGCTGCTGCGGAAGTGCTTCCAGCTAAGGCACAGGCCAATGGCCGTATCAACTGCGGCATGGCTTGGGCGCTTATGAGCCGTGCAATGCTTTATGCAGGACGTTATGACAAGGTAATCGAGGCCGCCGACAAAGTTGAAGGACTCGGATATTCGCTTGAGGCTCAATATGCTGATGCGTATTCGAAATCCATCTCTGACGGCAACAACGAAGCCATCCTTCAGTATGTGTTCAGCCGTGCTGATAACGTTACCCACAGCTTCGACTACTATTACACACCGGGCGGCGACTATTATGCCCTCGGCGAGGCCGGTGGCGGCTATGCTGCACCGACTCAGGAAATGGTTGAGTCCTATGAACTTGCCACAGGCGGATTCCCGGACTGGTCGGCATGGCACGGAACTACTACCGAGACTCCTCCTTATGCCGAACTTGAACCTCGTTTCCAGGCATCCATTCTATATAACGGTGCTTCATGGAAGGGCCGCACGATCGAGCCTTTCGTAGGAGGTCGTGACGGATTCTGCCAGTGGAATCTCGAACAGGAGCCGAAAGGACGCACCACCACAGGCTATTACCTTCGTAAAGGTGTGGATGAGTCACACAACGTCATCACGGAGCCGGGCAGCGTTCAGCCTCTTACCATCATCCGTTATGCCGAGGTGCTTCTGAACAAGGCTGAGGCCTGCTACCGTACTGGTAATGAGGCAGGTGCGAATGCAGCTGTCAAGCAGATCAGACAGAGAGTAGGTCTGAATTACTCAAACAAATCCGGTTCTGAACTCTGGAATGCAATCCGTCAGGAAAGGAAGGTCGAGTTCGCTTACGAGGGCCTTCAGTACTGGGATCTGCGCCGCTGGGGCACTGCTTCCAAGGCTTATCCGGAAGGACTTTGCGGTTACAAACAACATGGTCTGAAGATTACCAAGGATGCTTCGACCGGTGAGTTTACATACGAATATGTAAGCGTTGATGACAAGAACAGGAACTATCCTCAGAGACTTGACCGTTTCCCTCTGCCGGAGTCTGAACTCAGCAGCAACGGTGCAATCAGCCAGTTCCCTGAATGGAAATAAATTATGAAGATCATGAAGAAACATATATTTGCAATACTTGTTGCGGCACTCTCGCTTGCAAGCTCGTGCCACAAACCGGAATATGTACTTCCGACTGCCGATCGTCAGGGATTCACTTCCATCTCTGCCTATTTCACTTCAGGCCAGTATGACGGCTCTGTTCTTGCGAGGCTTGAAGTGACACAGGAGATGCTTGAAAGCGGTATCCTGTGCATTCCTGTGCCTTATTATTTCCCGGAAGAGTCTGACGACAGCAGCACACCGATGATGGCTATGTCCAAGGTCAGAATCAGGGCGGAGTTTGACAATAATTGCAGCATCGACCCGCCTCTGTCCATTCTGGACCTGAACGAAATGACAAAAATCAGATATACTGATTCAAAAGGAAATGTCTATAACCTGGAGCTTTATGGCAAGATGAAAAAATCTGACAAGGCTTCCATCATGAGCATGTCCATAACAGGTCCTAACTGCGGCACCTTCGACGCTTTCGTGGACAATGAGAACAGAATGCTGTATTTCTACACCACGGATGACCTTTCCGACTGTACAATCTCAGTGGACGTCTCTGCTCATGCAAGCGTTAAAACTGATGGAAAGGTTGCACGCAATTATAATGAAAGCCAGGATGTCGTTATTGTTGCCCATTCAGGCAAGGAATACACTTACAAGACCAAGAAGGCTGTTCCTGAAAAGGTTGCACACGGATTTACCAAGACATCTGTACGCCAGCTCTTCAATTTCGAGCCTGCAAGCCGTCTCGGAACTCCGGCTTATACAGCAGCAACCAATCCTTCACTGGCATCTGTAGGAGGCTATCTGGTGGTATGCATGGGAGACGGTTCAACTCCGATTTATCTTGATGGCCAGACAGGTGCAAAGAAGGGACAGATTGCCCTTGGAAGCGCACAGGCAGGTGCAATCGCAAGTGATGAAGCCGGCAATATGTTGATTTGCAACCATATCGCTGACGATCCTTATGCCGGTAAGCTGAGTTTCTATATCACTTCTTCCGTAACTGAAACACCAGCTTTGTTCTATGAATATGACTCCGAGACCATTCTCCCACGTGGAGGCAAGATGGAGGTGACCGGTGACCTGAAGGGTGATGCAATGATTACAGTTCTGTATGAGGGTATTTCCGGAGTCACTGCCGCACAGCAGTTCATTTCAATCAAGGTGTCCGGAGGCGCGGTTGTCGAAGCGAAGGAGGTTGACCTCTCTGGTGCAGGCTTGATGTGGGGAAGCGTTCCTACCAATGCAGGAGCAGTCGTACCGGCATCAGCTTCAGGCACTGCAGGATGGTTCTATGCCACTTACGGTGAAGGAAGTCCTGTCCTTGACTGGATTCGTCCTGACGGCTCTCTTGGCTACAGCCGTGGAACGGATAACGGAAGCGCATGGGCATGGAACTCCAACCAGCTTGACTGCAAGCACTATAACAATGCCAATTATCTTGCTCTGCTGGTTCTGAGCCACTTCCCTGCTTGGGGCGTCGCTCCTCAGCTGATGATTTATGATGTGACTGACCCATCCAATATCTCCGGAAACTTTGACGATGAAGGAGTTATGTATATCGGTTCTGAAATTGAGTGGTTCCAGATGGTGAATGCGGCAGATACCAATTCATGCGGTGATGTCCTGATAGTGCCTTCTTCAGATGGCTACAAGGTATTCATCTACTATATGGATCAGTATGCCGGAGTTATCGGAGGATTTGTCGCAGATTGCATTAAAAGAGATTAGGTAATATGCGCAGAATGTTAATAATGATGGCTTTCCTTGCTGCCGGGGCATTCCTGGCAGCAGGGTGTGAGCCACAAAATCCCACTCTTCCTGATTGGCCGTGGGAAGAACCGGAGCCAGATCCGGAACCGGAGCCAGAGGTAGAATGGACTGATGTAAGTGCAGATTATGCCGGGATGCCATCGTACATCCGTGTGATGAAATCTCCTTCAGCACTCCAGGGAAAGCCGGCTGTAGCTTATGCTGCAATAGCTGACATGTCAAAGGCAAGTCTTGACCTTTGGTGCATAAACGATCCCAAGCTTGAAGGCTGTGATGAGCGTTTCAGAACTCCTTCAAAAGTATATGAAGAGACCTCTGCTGCAATCATCACCAATGGCGGGTATTTCTATGCCGACTGGTCGGCTCCGAAATTTTACAGTATGAGTCTTGCTGTGCGTGAGGGACAGATTCTCTCCCAGAACGTGAACTATGCTTCCGAAGACTGGAAGACCATCTACTATCCGACACGTGCTGCCCTTCTTGTTGACAAGGATGGCAAGGCATATTCCTGCTGGACTTATTTCAGCAATGCCGACGGCAAGACTTATGTCTATCCTCAGCCTGCTGCAAACAGTTGGAAATCAAAGCCTTTGCAGACTCCTTCGGCCACATTCCCGGAAGGTGCCTCTGAACTTGATGCCCAGTGGGGAATCGGCGGCGGCCCCGTGCTTCTTAAGGATGGAAAAATCGTGAACAGTTACGAGGCAGAACTCTTCCTTTCAGATGTCGGATGTACGACGAATAACCCGCGTACTGCAGTGGGCGTGACTGCTGACGGTCATCTTGTGCTTTTCGTTTGCGAGGGCCGTAACATGACTGAAGGCGTGGCCGGATTCACGACAGCTGAAGTGGCTGCGATCATGAAGGACCTTGGCTGTGTTGATGCCATCAATCTCGACGGCGGCGGTTCAAGCTGCATGCTCGCTTGCGGCAAGGAAACTATAAAAGTGTCGGACGGCGAACAAAGGGCCGTTGCAAGTACTTTGATAATTAAATAAAAGATAATGAAGAACTTCGGAAAACTAACTCCTCTGATGGCGGCGACCATCATTCTTTCAGGCAGCATCTTCATGACTTCCTGCGACAAAGGGGCTTATGAGTATCCATGGAATCCTGAGTGGGACAAATACGATGAGCCGGAACCTGAGCCTGAACCGGATCCGGAACCAGAACCAGATCCGGAGCCGGATCCTCAGCCAGGACAAAAGGGCAAAAACCGTTATGTCTGGATCAGCTGCGAGGGAAACTGGGAAGAATATGCCAATGACCAGGCTATGATAATCAGTGAGATAGCCAAGATTAAAGAGTGCGGATTCACCGACCTTGTCGTGGATGTCCGCCCTACCAACGGAGGAGTCCTTTTCAAATCTTCTCATGCTGAGCCTCAGACCAGAATGGATTGCTGGACAAAGAACGGCTACGAATTCATAAACAGGACAGCTGACTTTGATTATCTGCAAACATTTGTGGATGAAGGACATAAACAAGGCTTGCGAATCCATGCCGTCATGAACACCTTTGTCGGCGGATGCCTCTGCCCTTATGGACTTGGCAGCGACGGCATGCTGTTTACCGACCCTTCAAAGAAGGAATGGGCATCGGTGGTCAATACTGCAGGTGGCTTGAAGAATACAATGGACCTGCTTGATGACAGCGTTGACTACGGAGCAAAATTCCTTTCACCGATAAATCCTGATGTTCAGGCTTACGTGCTTGGCATAATTGAAGATCTTGCAAAATATGACATTGACGGAATCATACTCGACCGCTGCCGTTTTGATGACTACAGCCTTCAGAGTGATTTCTCCGATTTGATGAAGGCCGGCTTTGAAGAGTATGTCGGACAGACTATATCAGATTGGCCGGGAGCGGTGATGTCAGCCGGACAGGAAGATCTTAAAAGACCTGTGAGCGACATGACAAAGAAATGGCTTGAATTCAGGGCCAAGGTCATTCATGACTTTGTGATGAAGGCTTCTGACAAGGTTCATTCCATCAATCCAAATATGAAATTTGGATGCTATGTAGGAGGCTGGTATTCAAGCTATTACTATTCAGGAGTCAATTGGGCAAGCCCGAAATACGATCCGAAGGCCGACGGTTATTACTGGGCCGGAAGCAATTACAAGGACTTCGGATATGCCGACCACTGCGACTATATGTTCATCGGAGCTTATGCCTCATCTTCAAGCATTTATGGAAGTGGGGAGTGGACAATGCAGGGCTTTTGCACCCAGGCTGCCGATCTTTTCAAGGGTGATGTCCCTTTTGCGGGAGGTCCTGACATCGGAAACGGAAGCGGATTTGAGAATGGGGGGAAAGGCTCGCTCATGCCTGACATCGTAGATGCCTGCATCAATTCAAGCACTGACGGAATGTTTTTCTTCGACCTTTGCCATATCCGCATGTATGATTATTGGAAAGATATCAGGAAAGCTTTTGACAAATATTTGGAAACTATATAAATATGAAATCCCAAGACTTCAAATCATTGGCAGGTCAGTATAAAAGTGAACTGCTTGACAATGTACTCCCGTTCTGGCTTGACCATTCCCAGGACAAGGAGTTCGGAGGCTATTTTTCCTGCCTGAACAGAGATGGCAGTGTCTATGACACTGACAAATTCATCTGGCTTCAGGGAAGGGAAGTCTGGATGTTCGCCATGCTTTATAATTCATTTGAAAAACGTACCGAGTGGCTTGATGCCGCAATTCAAGGTGCGGAATTCTTGAAGAAATACGGCCACGACGGCAATTATGACTTCTATTTTTCTCTTACCCGTGAGGGAAAGCCTCTCGTTCAACCTTACAACATTTTCTCCAACACATTCGCATGCATGGCATTTGCCCAATTGGCGAAGGCCACCGGAAGCGATGAATATGCGGAGATAGCACGCCGGACATTCAACCGTATTCTTGAGCGTCGTTCCAATCCTAAGGGACAGTGGCTCAAGGCGTATCCGGGTACTCGTCCGATGAAGGATTTCGCCCTTCCTATGATAATCTGCAACATGGCCCTCGAGGTGGAGGACATCATCAATGACCCGGCTCTTATCGAGAGAACCATTGACGAAAGTGTACACGAAATAGTGGATGTATTCTGGCAGCCTGAACTCGGAGTAATCATGGAAAACCTTGCTCCTGACGGAAGCATGGTTGATTGTTTCGAAGGCCGCAAGGTCAATCCGGGCCATGACCTTGAAGCTATGTGGTTCCTTATGAACATAGGCATACGCAGGAATGACAAAGCTTTGATACAGAAGGCAGTGGAGATATCTCTCAGCGTGATTGAATATGGCTGGGACAAAGAGTATGGCGGAATTTTCTATTTCATGGACCGTAAGGGCTATCCTACCCAGGAACTCGAATGGGACCAGAAACTCTGGTGGGTTC
>JBJFDE010000262.1:0-1765 GCA_051889855.1 Candidatus Cryptobacteroides sp.
CATTGGCATTTACCTCGAATGGTCTTATTGCATCTTCATAATCTGGAAGATTTACGCCACATTGACATTCGGCGAAAACGGATTGCATTTTTGCATATTGTTCTCTACTTGGAATGTTTCTTCCAGTCTCCCAATTTGAAACAGCTCCACCATGATTTACGCTACCATATGCACCCGTTCTTTCTGTCAGTTCATGTCCTGACAAATGACAGGCAGTACGTGTTTTCTTAAGCAAATCACCAAAATAAGAGCGATTTAGGTTTCCTTCAACAGCTGGTTCAAAGAAAATTATTCTTTCAGATTGAGGATACCATTGTCTAAGTGCCTCTTTCTTCATTTTTCCTTTCCAACCATCATATCCTGGCTCGTTTGGCTTCGTCCATACAAGATGCGAAAGGATGTTGAATCTTTTGGCAAGCATTATATGCAATTGAGACTCCATTGCAGAAGAACAAAACAAGAATATTGAACCATTAGGCTTTATTATTCTCTTCCATTCGATAGAGAACAACTCCATCCAATTTATAAAGTCTTCATCCGTTGCGAAAGATTTGTCATTCACAATATTCTCTTTTTTTGTACTATGATATGGAGGATCTGTAAGAATAAGAGATACAGAATGATCTGGAATCAATTTTAACGCTTTTATTGAATCCTCATTTACCACAATGGCATTTTCATCTTTGTAAAGAGTAAGTGGGGATAGAGAGTTTTGAATATTTTGGAAATCAGTATTTCTACTCATTATAATTATTTTAACGTGAGTTTGATGAAATATAAATGCTTGAAAAATTGGTGATTAGGAAAATTGTTGCAACTTTATAGTGCTCAATTACAAAGAATTACAAACAATAATCGCTATGATCACCGAGGACAAAGTTACGGAATTATTTTGTATGGAAGACGATTTTTGCAAGTTTTTTGATGCCCAGATGAGAAAATATACACTGAAACCGTGTAATAAGCGGCAATATCACCGGGAATCAACCATGTCGAAGGCAGAAGTCATGCTGATTATGAATGTTTTTCACAATGTCCGAATTTTACACAGCCTTTATCCCCTCATATCATTACCTTTGCACTCGCAAAATCAATTAATAGCAACAACTATGAAAATTCGTAATGTTACTCCTGCCGACTATCGCGCAACCGAAGAACTCACTCGCGATGCTTTCTGGAACGTCTATCGCCCGGGTTGCACCGAGCACTTCGTGTTGCACCGTTTTCGCTCCAACCCCGATTTCCTGCCACAACTCGAATTGGTAATGACTTCCGACGACGACGATAACCACATCATTGGTCATGTGATGTTCTCCCGGGCACAAATCCTTGCCGACAACGGCTCTGTACTCCCTGCTTGGACCTTCGGCCCCATCAGCATTCACCCCGACTTCCAGTGCCGTGGCTACGGGCTACAACTGCTGCAATATGCCCTCGACAAGGCACGCAGCATGGGAATCGGCGTGCTATGTATGGAAGGAAACATCGACTTCTATCGCCACGCCGGCTTCACATTGGCAAGCAGCCTCAAAATTCACTATCACGCCGAGCCGCGTGAGAGCGAAGTGCCCTACTTCCTCGCACAAGAGCTTATTCCCGGCTATCTTGGCGGAATCGAGGGCACATACACACCGCCACGAGGCTACCTCGTTGCCGACGATGAGCCCGAAGCCTTTGCCGCCTACGACGCCACATTCCCCACTATGGTGAAAGCCTTACTTCCCGGGCAGCTGCCTCAATTCTGCCAAAGCTGCGGCATGAAACT
>JBJFDE010000263.1:0-6327 GCA_051889855.1 Candidatus Cryptobacteroides sp.
GGTTGCAAATAGTTTCATCGAATACAAATATTGCTAAATTTGTGAAAAAATGCAATGAAACGAATAGTTATTATGGGTATTCTCAGCTCAATTTTAGGCCTGATGGGTTGCAACGCTCAGACCGCACAGTTCAAAACCGTTGATGCAAAGGAGTTTGCAGAGGTAATTGCCGACACCAGCATTGTTGTCCTTGACGTAAGGACTGCAGAGGAGTTTCAGGCAGGTCATATCAAGGGCGCGCTTAATATTGATGTCATGAAAGGCGATTTCGTGAAGAAAGCCTCGTCAGAAATCCCGGAAGGAAAGACTGTGGCTCTTTATTGCCGCAGCGGCAACAGAAGCAAGAAAGCGGCAAATGCCCTTGCATCGAAATATAAGGTAATAGAACTCGGTACCGGCTATATTGGCTGGACGAAAGAATTCGGGACAAGATAATTGCCTTAAATTTATCCGATATGCCAAGACAAGTTCAGTTTTCGGCCAATATAATAATCAAGGCTTGCCTCGATATCATCCGTACGGATGGTGCAGGGGCACTTTCGGCGCGTACAATCTGTAATAGAATGGGATGTTCTGTTGCTCCGATTTTCAGAGCATTCAAGAATATGGATGATTTGATGCAGGGTGTCAGGGAAGAGGCTGAGAGATATTTCTGTAAGTATATGGCTGATACCAAATTATATATGCCGGCCTTCAAGGAATTCGGAATGAGGATGATTCGTTTTTCCAGAGAGGAAGCCAATTTGTTCAGGTTCCTCTTTCTGGATATAGACGGCCGGAATGAGATGGCAGATTCGATTGCGAGGGAATGCCTGAAGCAGACTGAATCTGCTTTCGGTCTGACTTCGGAGCAGGCTGAACTGATATACAGGCATTTGTGGCCTTATCTGTGCGGATTCTCACAGTTGTGCAACAAGAATTCTGATATATATACCGATGAGTATATATCCGAAATGATGTCAACTATGTTCCAGTCACTGATTACCTTGTTGAAATCTGACTATCAGGTGGTTGTTGCAGAGCCGCATCTGATTCCGGAAGGGGAGAGGATTTATCTCAGGAGGTGGAAGGAATCTGATGCAGAAGTTCTTTTTAATCTTGCTAAGGACCCTGAGCTGGGGCCACATGCCGGATGGCCGCCTCACCAGAGCGTGGAAGAAAGCCTTGATGCCATCAGGACATATTTTTCCAATGATACGACCTGGGCGGTTGTCCTGAAAGAAACAGACGGGATTGTGGGCTGTGCCGGGTATCACCTGACGGCAACGGGTAATATTCCTCTGAAAGAGGATGAGGTCGAGGTTGGCTATTGGATATCAAGGAATTACTGGAATCAGGGCCTGTGTACTGAAGCATTGGGAATTGTTGTGGAGCACTGCAGGATGACAGGTTCCTTCACCACATTGTATGGAGAGCATTTCCTTGACAATCCGGCTTCAGGCCGGGTAATGGAAAAATGCGGATTTGCCGATACCGGAGAGCGTCGCACCTGTCCGTCACTTCTCGTTGGTGCTGACAAAGAAGTCCGTGTGCTGAAACTTCCTCTCCGATAATTGATTCTCTTTTGTGCCGGTCCTTCTGTTACAATGAATATAACAGGGCACGGCACCCTCGCAGAATGTCGGAATAAGCCTGCTCGAAATTGCCTGTGTACCAAGGGTCTGCTACGTCCGGAATATCATTTGACTCCTTGATTGCATCGGCATTTTTGGCGGCACCTTGCTCCCGGGTGACATATTCCAGCAATTTGTGCACTTTGTCGCAGTTCCCGGTTATCCTTTCGATCAGACGCATATTAGAAGAGTCCATCACGACAACAAGGTCTGCCTCCTCGTACTCCTGCCTGGTTATCCTGTGTGCCCGATGCCTCCCGAATGGGATTTCGTGTCTTCTGAGGGTATCTGCTGCGTAAGGATAAATCCCATTGCCTTCCTCCTCATAAGATACTGCTGCAGAGCTGATTTCGAACTCATCCTCCCGGCCCACAGCCTTGGCCAAATGCCTGAATACGAACTCTGCCATCGGCGACCTGCAGATATTGCCGTGGCAAACAAATATTACTCTATATTTCCTATTGCTGTTCAAATCAATATAATTATCCATATTTTTCGGTTTATGCAGTGTATTTATCTTATTTCAGTTGACCTAAAATCCAGTTTTGTCCGGAAAAAGCATCATTTTACGGATGAAATTGGCTGAAAACTGTTTTTGTCCGGAAAAAGCCCATTTCCCCGGACAAATGTGCTGATCTCGAAACATCAGGAGCAGCCTGAAGAATTATTTCATTTTCTCCACAAAGGACAAAAGCACATTCCGCTGCTTTTTCAGATCGAAATAGCCGACAACCGCAACGATGAAAGAGCCTGCGAAATCAAGCATAAGGTCCTCCATCGTGTCGCGGAGAGCCTCGTGCCCCATCAGAGGCGCGGCATTGTCGAAGGTACCGCTGCCCTCAAGGAACTGCTGCGAATTGAGCCCGAAAAGGCCGTCGGTAATAAACTCGACAATCTCCCACATCGCTCCGATAGACAGGGCAAAGCACACCACCCACACTGCAACAAAAATCGGAGTATATCTTATCTTATTGCCCTCCAATGTGTTGAATAAGTTGATAATCGCATAGCCCAGTATGCCGAGAAGAATGCCTGAAATGCCGTGCTGCAAGGCATCCCACCACTCGAACTTACCGTAAAAATCAACGACATCTCCAAGTATCAGAGAGCCGAAGCAGAAAAAGACGAAACAGAAATCCATGACCGCCGGCACCTTGATGTCTGCAACAGATTTCAGCATCTTCGGAAGGAAGATGACCAGAATCATCAACACCACCTCAAACATTTGAAAAGCCACGCGGCTGACAGCTGCATGATCGTCGTGGAAAAAGACAAGGGAAAGAGCTGCCCCGACAAGGAAAAGCACGCAAAGAACAAAAATGACGAATGAGAGCCTGCTTAGGCCCATAATCTGTTTTTTATTTTCCATAACTCAGCACAAGATCGGTGATAGTATCGCAGGTACGGTGATTGGAGTTCCTGTTCTGTGCATCGAGCATACGCTGGCGGTATGCCGCATCCTCACAAAGCCTCAGCGCTATAACTGCCTGCTGTTTAGGGTCCAGCGAACTGTAAGACATATTATGATAATGGAAGAAACGGGCGTTTCTGTCTTCAAGACCAGGAATAGGAGCCGTGTGAATAAGAGGAATATTCTTGATTATGGCCTCAGTACTGGTGATTCCTCCCGGCTTTGTGAACAGCACATCGCTTGCATCCATCAGAACTGAAACTTTGTCTGTATATCCTACAGCTTTGATTCTGCCGTCTTCTGCAAACTCCTCGCGTATGCTCTCCAGAATATCTTCGTTTCGTCCGCAAATGCATATAATCCTGTCATTATCATTTATTTGACTTTGGAGGGCGGAAATCAGTTCATCCATGTTTCCAAATCCCATGGAACCACCCATAAGAAGGAACCACCTTCCATCAGCCTCTTCCCAGGCGAATTCCGCATTCATCTGCGCGCGGGCCTGTGTGGCAGGAATGCGTGTTGCGAACTTTTCTTCGTTGACAGGAATGCCTATAGGAACTATCTTCTCACGTGGAATGCCTTTCTCGACGAACTCCTCAACCAGATCTTCGTGAGGAATGACATAACTGTCCAGTTCTGTCTCCGTTAGGAAAGGGATGCAGGTGTAGTCCGTCATCACGAAAATTGCCGGCAGATGCAGGATGCCATTCCTCTTGAGCGCAGTAATAGCCTCTGCCGGGAAAAGATGGACACAGATAACCGCATCATATTGATTGTCAACAATATATCTATATAATTTCTCGGCATATAATTTATTGGTCATATATACCGGGGATTTGATTGAAGGGCTGTTGATGTCGCTAACCACAGCACCTATCTTGTAGGCCTTCTCAAATAGCGTGTTGCCTGTGGAGTAAACGTAAACGTCTGATACCTTGCGCGATACGGCAGGACTTATAAGTGCAATTGTGTCTTGTACGTCGCATTCCAGCCCCCTTTTCAGCATAGTGCTCTGGAGAGCTTTAGCGCTGGAATTATGACCTTCTCCTGTGTTGCATGAAAGAATAAGAATTTTCATAAACAATAGTTTTTTCGTTCCAAACCCACGCTGCCTATCAAATGAAATGCCATATTTACGAGAAAATGCAGTAATTATTTTAAATTTGTATGTTGAAACAAGAGTCGAGGATATGGTATATGCCATAGCAGCTTATCACGATACCGGGCTTGAGGTCGACTGTAAGACTCTGGAGTCGGGGCTTTGTTTGAAACGATATATGACTCCCAGATGTAGTTTTTTATGATAGATTCCTGCAATGGAATTCGTTCCTTTGCCTGAAATGAACGAGCATGAAACGGTTTTTGAGTTTTTTATTTTTGTATGTGCCGTTGGTGGTTGTGGTGCTGAGCCTTTTGTGGGTGATGATGTATAGGGTAGTGCCGGTTACCTGGACTCCGCTGATGTTGAAACGGAGCATTGAGAATGTTGACAGCGAGGGGTTCCGGAACAGGAGAGTATGGGTGGATATTGATGACGTCGCTCCTGTTATGGTGAGGGCGGTAATCGCTTCGGAGGACGGGAGGTTCATGGCGCATAATGGCTTTGATTTCGAGGAAATCAGGAAGATGCGCATGGAGCATGAGAGCAAGGGAAAGAAAATCCGAGGTTGCAGTACGATATCGCAGCAAGTGGCCAAGAACTGTTTCACTTTCGGGTCCAGAACCTGGCTCCGGAAGGGCGTTGAGGCATATTTTACTTTTTTGATTGAAAAATTGTGGGGAAAGCAGCGTATCATGGAAGTTTATCTGAATGTCGCCGAGATGGGGAAGGGGATATATGGAGTTGAGGCGGCAGCTATGACATATTTCGGCTGTCATGCTTCCCAGTTGACAACCAGCCAGGCTGTATGTATCGCATGTGTACTTCCGAATCCTCTTGTACGAAATCCACGTACCGTTCCACAGAAGAACAGAACCAAGTATAATACGACATACAGTCGTACTGAAAAGACTCCATATCCATTTACGGCTTCCGGGAAACAATAACTTTTATCAGCTTCCAAATTTTCGAAAAGTTATGTTTTTATCATAGTAATATAACACTTGTTATTTTATTTGCTATATTTGCGCGAAGAATTTCGGAATATAAATGATTCCGGATTACTTAATGTGTAAAATGTGTCAACGATGAAACTATTGATAATTAATGCCAGTCCACGAAAGAACGGCAACATATCCAAAAGGCTTGAACTGATGAAGGATGAGGCAGAACGTGCGGGTGTGAGAGTTTTTGTCGAATATTCGCAGAATTGGAAGATTCGTCCATGCGTCGGCTGTATGAAATGCCGGTCAGCGAAGAATTGTGTCTTGCCGGAAGACGACGCACAGAGAGTTCTGGATCTTATTCAGGAGTGCGATGCCATGATTATCGGATCTCCGACGTACTGGGGCAATATGCCGGGCACTTTGAAACTTCTGTTCGACAGGACGGTCTATGGCCTTATGGATGAAAACAGGCTGGCAATGCCCGTGCCTCTGCATAAGGGAAAGAAGGCCCTGATTGTCTGTACTTCAAGTACTCCGTGGCCATTCAATATTCTTATGGGCCAGACGCGCGGCGTGGTCCGTGCAATCAAAGAGGTGCTCGGGACGGCGGGTTTCAAGGTCAGTTCAATCCAAAGAGGCGGTACCAAGGAACATCCCGAAATCACAGATAAGGACATACGCCGCTGCCATAAGGCTGTACGCAGACTGATTGGCCGCAACTTTATCCCATAGATCGCAGTTGCGAATTTATTTATTGCTAAATTTGCTTAAAACTAAAATTATTTATAAATTTGCAATGCTGATATGTTATAGAGATGAATAGAAAAATTGAAGCGGAAAAGGATGCCAGAAGACAACGGACTGCAGAGGAAATCCTCGATGCATTGAAGGCATCCGGGATGAGCCGTAAGGAGTTCGCTTTGAAAATGGGCAGACAGCCCAGCGAAGTTACGAAATGGCTGAGCGGGAAACATAATTTTACGTCAGATTTGCTTGCGGAGATTTCAGTTGTTTTGTCGTCTCCTATTTCGGGAGCCAGGGACATCACCATACCGATGCATTGTGTCGATGGATATGAGTTGAATGATTCGGCCCATAGTCTTCACGATTCCGGCTATATGATAGATAATATCGATCTTCCGACGGATATAGTCACGGCGTTGATAGACAAGGCTGGAAATGCCGGAATGAGTTTGAGGGAATATGTCAGAGCTTTGCTTGCAGAAAAGGCTGCCGAAAAATCAGTTTCTGCAT
>JBJFDE010000264.1:0-1757 GCA_051889855.1 Candidatus Cryptobacteroides sp.
TATCACAGAAGATTACGGCTATTTGTGCTATCTGATGGAAAAGGCAGGGGATTCAGATTGGCGTAAAGTACAGGATATATATGACCAGCTCGGCAACAATGAAAAGGCTTGCAAAAGAAAGCTCCAGAGCATGGATGGTGGCCGGTTGTGGAAGAGACTTCTGAAAGAATATTTCCCTCATCTTCGTGCCGCCCGTCTGATTCTTTGGTTCAGTGAACCTGACGAAGAACATGCTCCTGAACGGATGGATACAGTTCAGGTGCTTGCACCAATCCCTGCACCGTCATTGACAGTGCCTGATACCGCTGGCCTGGCAACTCGTCCGGAGGAACCGGCCCCGGTGTATATACGTCGTTCATTGATTGCCGTGAAAACCAATCTTTTGCATGATTTTCTCTTTCTTCCTCAAATAGGCGTGGCATTCTCTCCCAACATCCAGCTGGAATTTTTCCCTAAAGATGGTCATTGGTCCTGCAACTTAGGTTTCACCTTTGGTAATTGGCGTAAAACTCAGAATCATAGATATTTCCAGGTTCGCAGTCTTCAGGTTGAGGCACGTCGGTATTTCAAAGGAGAGGGTCAGTTCAATGGATTATACCTCGGAGCTTATGCTGAGGGCAATATATACGGTATAGGCCTCAATGCCGGCAAAGGTGCTCAGGGCGAGGGTGTCGGAGCCGGAATAACAGGAGGATGGGTCAGGCCAATCACAAAGGACGGACGTTTGAAGGTTGAGCTCAACCTTGCACTGGGAATATATGCAACCCGCTATGATCCTTATGTCTGGGGCAACCCTGTCACAGGAACTGCCGATGGAAAATATTATTATAATTATCTTGGCAGCGCCAGCGCATTCAAGAAACGCAACCATCTCTTCACATGGCTTGGCCCGACAAATGTCGGCATCCAGCTGAGCTATGATCTTTTCCGCCGCCGCAGTCAGTCACCTGACAAGGATTAAGCTGAGCAATATTCAAAGAAAAGCGGTAAGCACCTTCCGGTGCTTACCGCCATTATTTTACAGGAAGATATTCTCTTTCTTATTTAGCATTCTTGATTGCGGCCTGCGCAGCAGCAAGGCGTGCGATAGGAACGCGGAATGGAGAACATGACACGTAGTTGAGACCGATTTCGTAGCAGAACTCTACTGATGCAGGGTCACCACCGTGCTCACCGCAGATACCGCATTTGAGGTTCTCTCTTGTACCGCGGCCCTCTTTCACAGCATAGTCAACGAGCTTGCCGACTGACTTCCTGTCAAGAGTCTTGAATGGATCTGCATCGAGAATCTTGTTGCCGAGGTAGTCGCCCATGAATGTTCCTACGTCGTCACGAGAGAATCCGAATGTCATCTGAGTAAGGTCGTTGGTACCGAATGAGAAGAACTCTGCAGTCTTGGCCATGCGGTCAGCAGTGAGGGCTGCACGAGGAATCTCAATCATTGTACCGAACTTGTAGTCGATGCCAAAGCCGAATACAGACTCAACTTCAGCTTTGATCTTCTCGCAGATAGCTTTCTGGAAACGAAGTTCACGCTCAGAAATTGTGACAGGAACCATGATTTCAGGAAGTGGGTTCAGGCCCTCTTTCTTAAGCTCAGCAGTTGCAGTGAAGATGGCACGGAACTGAGTCTCTGAAATCATAGGGTAGGTGATGTGCAGACGAACTCCGCGGTGACCCATCATAGGGTTGACCTCGTGAAGTGACTCACCACGTTTCTCAATCTCACCTACAGTGATGTGAAGCTCCTCTGCAAG
>JBJFDE010000265.1:0-6307 GCA_051889855.1 Candidatus Cryptobacteroides sp.
ATCTTCGCAATAACCATGTCCCCATTCGCCATCAAATGGCTGAGAACCACAAGCGACTCTCCAGGCTTCCCTGTCAGTCATTGATTTGAGATGTGCCCTTATCTTTGTATCAACTGCGAGATAGTCCTCATAGTGGTCGGTCTCGAGATTGCTTGTATTGCTAAGAAGCCTTGCCTCATCAGTTGTAAGTTCCAATGACGGGTCTTCATTTGTAACCCAGAACTCTATGTTTTCAGGGCGACAATATTCTCCCCAGTTTCTGTCAATACCAACTCCCAACTGATCAATCATATAAGGTTTCTTCAAATCTATGACAATGAACGGATCGCCGAACTTTTTTGAATTCTTATTTGTAAGGTATGTAAGCCATGCGGTACCGAAGTCTCCATCAAACATATTCCAGTGCTCACTATTGCCATCACAGCAGCCCGTACCATAAAGGTAAGTGAAAGGTTTCATCCTGTTATAGGTGTGCGCCCATCCATAAATAGGTTCTGAAAGTGTCTCCGCCTCAACCTCAACCACTTCCGTCTTGAAGTCAAGGTTTGTTTCGCTTACAGTCATAAGAAGAATTCTCTTGTTGCGAGTTACCTTGAGGGTATTGGCAGACGACTTGGTACCGATACGTCCGTCTATAAACTCTACAGTTACCTCAAAACCTGCGATTGAGCCGGGAAGCACGCTCATATAGTATTTTCCGGCAGCAAGTCCGCTTTCTTCTGAAGCGGTAGCAATTGAAGCGGCATTGGATGTCTTCTCTGCAACCGGTGTAACGGCAAATGAGCCGAACTCTGAATCCGGAGTAGCAGTGAACTGTCCTGAAACAGGACTTGTTGTTGCTGTCAAAGTGATTGATTTCACCTTGCCGGCATATTCTTCTGCAATTTCAAATCCTACCCATCCGCAGATATTGTTGAATACGAGGTTTCCGCCTTTAGTGGTTGTATAAGCTACCGCCACTGAAGATGCAGGGTCGAAGTTAGAGAGGACGGCTTTCTGGGCGGAAGGTACGGAAGCTGTCACAACGCCCTGGGCAGTACATCCTACGGCAGCAGATTCAGGATAAACCGCTGCATAAAAAGCAGAAGCGTCCGATGCCGTTCCTGTCAGAGAAGCTGATTCTGAAGGCGCAGTCAGATTATCATCCTTGAACTGATTGCCAAAAACCTCACCGGAAACAACTGAATACAATTTCACCAAATCACCAGGCTCCCACAAAACCTTGGTATAATTAGCGTTGAAAGCAGCCTTTGAAGGTACGCCGGCAGTGAAAGTCATTTCAACAAGAGCGTCTGAATTCTGAATTTCGTTTTCGATTCCCTCAACTGGAGAAATCTGCTCTTTCTCCATACATGATGCCATTACAGCGCCTGCCATAATGAACGCAATAGTCTTAAAATTTGTTTTCATAATCAGGAAAGAGTTTAAACTACCAAGAAAATTCATCTTCCTCTTCTTCAGGATGCTCAAAAATTGAATATAGTGTTGAACCGCATAATGCAGTTCCTTCAGCCATGATGTCGATTATCTGACACTGTGGCGACTCATAGAAATTTACTTTTTTCATTGTTTTAATTGTTTTAATTGTTTATAATTGTTTATAATTGTTGGTTTAGAATGTTGTTCTTTTCAGAGTGACAAAGTCCTGATTTTCAGCATTATTCAGTCCCAGGGAATTACTGGTTCCAATTGTCATTGCATCAATGGCAGTCTTCAGCCTTATCCTTGAATCCGCCAGACTTGCTCCAATTGAAAATACATACTCCCCTTCCGTTACTCTCCAGCAGGAGTTGTCCTGATCATAGGAAGCAAGGTCTTCTGCACGGACTGTCAATTTTACCCTCTCCTTTTCTCCCGGAGACAGAAGTGATGTCTTGGCAAAAGCCTTGAGTTCTTTTTCTGGTTTGTTGGCAACCAGGGCATCGGGTGCAGTGGCATAGACCTGAACGACCTCCTTTCCCGGAACAGAACCGGTGTTACTGACCTCCACACTGATTTCAAAGACATTGTCTGAGATTTCCTCAATCTCTGCCCAAGAAAAATCAAATGTCGTGTATGAAAGTCCGTAGCCAAACGGATAGGAAACTGCCTTGCCGAATGAATCATAATACCTGTATCCGACATATATGTCTTCCTCATAGTTGGTATAATCCAGATTCCGGACATTTCCGTTCCTGCCAGCATTGTCTTCAACCTCGATATCAGCGACCATATCAACCGGAAAATTGGAGGTTGAAGGGACATCTTCCAGAGAAATCGGGAAGGTCATAGGAAGTTTTCCGCTCGGAGAGACTTTTCCGGAAAGGATGTCAGTGACGGTGTTGCCACCTTCCTGACCGGCCTGCCATGCACAGAGAATTGCATCCGGAATATCCTTCCATGAAGCGGTTTCCACAGGTCCGCCGACATTAAGCACCACAACGACCTTCTTTCCCTCCTTATGGAAGGCTTCACTGACCTGTCTTATCAGCCTGATTTCATTTTTCTTCAGGTTGAAATCTGAAGATGTCCTGTCATAGAACTCTCCGGAAATCCTGCCGATGGTTACAAGTGCGACATCCATAGAAGAAGCGTAAGCCTTCATATCACTGCTGCTGAAGAGAATCTCCTCAGGCTTCGGAGCGGCAAGGACCTGAGTGTATTTTGCATTGGGATCAAGCGCATTGCGCAATTTCTCGTGCTCGATGTGTCTTGAGTAAATTTCCTTGAGATTATGGTCAATCTCATAGCCGGAATTCATCAGACCATCCAGAAGGGAAACCACAGATGCTCCGTTTACCTGTCCGGAACCGGAACCTCCTGCGATAAAATCGTATGAGGTGCAGCCAAACAAAGCCACCTTGCGGATGTTCCCTGTCCAAGGGAGCGCTGATGCATCATTTTTCAGGAGCACCATTCCCTCATTGGAACTTTGACGGACAACCGCCTTGTGTGCTTCAAGGTCAGGATTATTTGAAAAATCGTACTTTCTGAACTTTGGTGATTTCTCTATCATTTCAAGCACTCTTGCAACATTCCTGTCGAGGACAGCCTCATCCAGTTCTCCGTTTCTGACAGCAGAGAGAAGGGCTTCATACTGCTTTGCAGTACCCGGCTGAATCATATCGTTTCCCGCATTCATCTGTGCAACGATGTCAACGCCTCCGAACCAGTCCGTCATCACCATTCCTTCAAAGCCCCAGTCATTCCTCAGCACATCTGTGAGCAACTGTGGGTTTTCAGAAGTATAGACTCCGTTCAGATAATTGTACGAAGACATCAGGGTCCACGGACTTGCTTCTTTCACGGCGATTTCAAAGCCTTTGAGATAGATTTCCCTCAAAGCGCGCGGAGACACTCTCGAATCCATTTTGCAACGGTTCGTTTCCTGATTGTTGGCTGCAAAATGCTTGATTGAGGTGCCGACTCCATTGCTCTGGATTCCACGGACATAGGCGGCGGCCGTTTTTCCGGACAAGAGAGGATCTTCGGAATAATACTCAAAATTGCGTCCGCAAAGAGGATTGCGATGGATGTTCAATGCCGGAGCGAGGAGTACATCAACCCCATATTCGAGAGCCTCATTTCCGATTGTCCTGCCAACCTGCTCAACAAGTTCCGTATTCCAGGAAGAGGACAGCAGGGTCCCTATCGGGAAATATGTGCAATAATAGACCTTGTCATCTCCTTCCCTGTGAGGATTGATCCTGAGTCCGGCAGGCCCGTCTGCAAGCACAAGAGCCGGGATGCCGAGGCGTTCAATCGGATATGTCGTACCAGCTGCGCCCGGAACGAGGTTCATAGTGCTTCCAATCACGGCTCCGCCTTCCTCACTTTCATCCATATAGGTACCAATTACAAGATGGCATTTCTCCTCCAGAGTCATCGCACCGATTACCCTGTCAATACTTGAGTGTCCAAGTTTCGGAGTGCAGGAAACGCAGGCTGCAACAGCCAGTGCATATACAATTATTTTCATCATTCCACTTCGGTTATTTCAATTACACGACTACTGTAAGGGCTGTTGGAGAACACATCCAGACCCACCTTCATAAGGTAGTCACCGGAGAAGGTCTTCCGGTCTGATTCCAGAGATGAGCCCTGCCCTGGCATCATATTGATTTCCTGAACCATATACATTCTTTCCGGGTCAAGTCCCTGAAGATGGACAGGATAGAGTGTTTCCATAAGAAGCGGCAGTATATCATAGGCAAAGAGCACTGCATGAGAACTGTCTTTGGCGACTGAAAGAACGCTGGCATGATTGCCCTCATAAGGAGATACCAGACGATATACATCCCCATCCATCAGCACAGGTGAAAGTCTTTTCCAATTGACAATAGATTCCTGGCAGAAGCGGATTTCATCAGGAGAAAGCCTGTCAAGTCCAATATCAAATCCAAGTTTGCCCATCATTGCCACATCTGTACGGAACTTAAGGCTGCACCTGTTGTTCTGCTCGGTCACATGGGCGCACAAAGTCCTGGACGGGAAAAACTTGGAATAGCCCCACTGGATATACAGCCGGTCCACAGGATTTGTATTGTCGCTGCACCAGAACTCCGTGAAATATTTCAGCAGTTCATAGTCAGCCCTTCCACCGCCTGAAGAACAAAGCATCATCCTGAGCTGAGGATATTTGTTCCTTATCCTTTGAAGGACATTATAGATTCCTCTGACATGAGTAACATACATCTGGCCCTGATTACCCTTCAGATACGGACTGAATACATTGGTTATGTGAGAGTTACAGTCCCATTTGAAGAAAGCCACGTCCGGATTGGAAGTCATTATCCCATCCACTACTCCGAACACGAAATCCTGCACCTTTGGATTGGACATGTCAAGAGGGAGCTGATTGCGTCTGTAGAAGGTCTCTCTTCCCGGATTCTCCATTGCCCATTCGGGATGTTTCTCATACAGTTCACTGGATGGATTCACCATCTCCGGCTCTATCCATATTCCGAATTTCACCCCTGCTTCAGAAGCTGCCCTGACCAGTTCGCCTATACCTCCAGGCAGTTTTGATCTGGTAACCTGCCAGTCTCCAAGTCCGGCGTGATCATCCCTGCGTGGATATTTGTTGCCGAACCAGCCATCATCAAGCAGGAACAGGTCAACTCCAAGCTGGCGGGCTTCCTTCATCAGACCGGCGAGTTTCTCCTGTTCAAAGTCGAAATAAGTATTTTCCCAGTTGTTAAGCAAGGTATATCTGTCTTCCATCCCGTCCTTGACCTGATACTTTCTTGCCCAGTCGTGCAGGCCGCGGCTTGCCTTGCCAATGCCTTCACTGCTGAGGACAAATATGAAATCCGGAGTTCTGAACACCTCACCTGAAGGCAGGGAGTAGTCTGCTGAGAAAGGGTTGATGCCGCTGACCAGCCTCAAGGAATTCATATTGTCAATTTCAAAGGTGAACTGAAAATTACCACTCCAGCACAAGGTTCCGAGCAGCACCTTCCCGGATGTTTCATCTGCCATTTTTCCAAGAGACAACTCAAAGAACGGCTGCATCAGATAGCCGTTCATGTTACCGGCCTTGCTGTCAAGAACCTTCTTGCCCGGCAAAAGCGGCTGGGTCATCATCTGGCATTCCATCATCCAGGTACTGTTGTACTCGGTCAGGTAATATTCCTTTTCCTTGAAATGCAACATGGAAGAAGCATAGCGCCACAGGGTCACGGGTTTCTTCTGGCTATGAGAAATCTCCGACCAGGTTCTGATGACATTCTCCTTGTAATATGCCTCATAAAAGAGCTTTACATGAATGCCGTACAATTCATCCTCAAGACTGACCGTCGTCCTCTCACCTCCGTCAACAGGTTGAGTCTCGTGTGAAGAGTAGCGCAGTACGGATGTCCTGTTTCCATCATTGTGAGTGACAGCCAGTGCAGGCTCATACAGGCTTTCTGTACAAGCTCCCGGATACACCTCAGGGCAGTGTGTTCCGGACTCCACCGATGTCACCAGTGACAGGAACTGGAAGTCTTTGTCATTTTTCAACCTTTCACCAAAGTAAACCTGATAAAGACGTCTGTCCTGAGATATTTCCAGAACGAGGTCCGTTTCCTCCGTGCTGATGCGAATATGACCGTCCTCAACGGCTCCCGCCTGCACAAAGGCAAGCAAGGCCGCTGCTGAAAAAACAAGTCTTCTTATACCACACATCATTGTCATCACATTTTCATACCGTTATACATCACGACCTTCCTTATGCCAAGCTCGCAGATTCTTGAACGGTCTCCAATTCTGTCAGATGAAGGATTCGGCGAAGTAATTTCAATTTTGAAATAGCGGTATTTCTGTTTGTTCTCGATGAGGGTCTGAG
>JBJFDE010000266.1:0-1754 GCA_051889855.1 Candidatus Cryptobacteroides sp.
ATAAAGGAAATCCTCTTGTCGATGCCGTTGACAATTCCCATGCGATGAACCAATCGTGTGAGGATTTTCTTAAGGAAAACAACCTGCCTCAGAAGAAAATCATCGCCATGCTGGCCGGGTCTCGCAAAGGTGAAATCAGCACGATGATGCCAGTATTGACAGAATTTGCCAGAAAAATGCACAGTATGCCTGAGTATTCTGATTATCAATTCCTTATTGCAGGAGCACCGGCAAGAAGCATGGCAGACTACCAAAAATGGATGACTCCTGACATCAGCGGTTACGTGAAAGTGTTGTTCGGAAGGACGCAGGAGATTATCAGGAATGCCGAAGCAGCTGTAGTAAACTCCGGCACGGCATCACTTGAGACTGTTCTTTTCAATGTTCCACAGGTTGTGGGCTACATTGGTGCAAGCAGATTGACCTACCTGATTGCCAAGAAGATAGTAAAAGTCAAATATATCAGCCTTGGCAACCTCATTGTTGACAGATGCGCTTTCAAGGAGTTCATCCAGGATGACTGCAATGCCGACGCACTTGTAAGTGAAGTCCGTAAACTAATTGAGGACCAGGCATATAGGGGAAAGATGCTCAAGGACTATGAGGAAATCCGTTCGCTGCTTGGAGGAAGCGGGGCTTCTGATGCCGTTGCATCAGCTATGATTGATGAATTGAAATAGATGTCTCGACTTCGCTCGACATGACATCGGAGGCAATCAGTACTGGCGGGCGCCGAATATCATGGAACCGATGCGGACCATGGTGGAGCCTTCCTCCACTGCAATCTGGTAATCGTCTGACATTCCCATTGAGATTTCACTGAGATCCCAAGGGGAATTCTCTTTTGTCAACGCTCCGGAATGTGGCAAATTAGGACTCTCGCCAAGCCAATCATGAAGCATGTCGTACAAACCGGCAAGCCTTTTGAAGTCGTCCCTGATGACATTCGTGTCATCTGTCAGAGTGGCCATGCCCATCACTCCCCTGACATGGATGTGGGGATATTCGATGCTGCCTGACAGGAAATCCAGAAGTTCATCACGGGAAAATCCTTGTTTTGTCTGGTCTGAGCTTACATGGCATTCCAGCAGAATATCTGTCACCTTGTCATTCTGCTGCCCCCATTTCTCAATGGCCTCAATAAGATGCAGCGAGTCAACGGACTGAACCAGAGATACATACGGAAGAACCATCTTCAACTTGTTTGTCTGCAAATGTCCGATGAAATGCCACTGGATGTCGTTCAAATAATCCCCCTTGCCACCATCGGCCAGGTATTCCTGCTTCAGCCTTGCTGCCTCGGCAACCTTCGCGGCCAGTTCCTGTGGCCGGCTCTCAGCAAATATCCTCTGGCCGGCTTCATAAGCCTGCAGGATAGATTCAAAGGGGTGGAATTTGGAAACTGCCACCAACTTTACAGTTGCTGGCAGTTCACTTTTCAATTTATCGAGTATGTCTTTTATCATGTTTCCAAGTATGATTATCTGCGCTTTTTCTGCTGCTCTCTCATCATCTGCTCCTGCATTTTCTGAGCCTCTTCGAGTCTCTGCTGGAACTTGGATTTCTTCTTAGGCTTGTTCTGGTTGGCAACCATCTCTGCCCTTACCTTGTCTTCCGTCACGACGAACTTCCTGATTACCCAAGTCATCAGCATAGTGATGAGGTTGGAAAGAAGGTAGTAGTAACTCAAGGCTGAAGAAAGGTTGTTACAGATGAACAGCATCATGATAGGCATCATCCATACGCTCATGAAC
>JBJFDE010000267.1:0-6291 GCA_051889855.1 Candidatus Cryptobacteroides sp.
AGTAGATATGACTTATGAAGAAATGATTGAAGACGCATACCAGCAGCTTGTATGCGCCTTGCCTGAATCTTTTACCAAAGAAGAAACAACACTTGTGGAGCAGGCATTCCTGCTTGCACGTAAAGCCCATGCCAGTCAGACCCGCAAGAGCGGACTTCCATATATTCTCCATCCTTTGGCCGTCGCACTGATAGTTGCCAGGGAAATGAGACAGAAAGATGCAGCAGTAATCGCTGCAGCCTTGCTCCATGATGTCGTGGAAGATACACCTTATACCATAGAGGATATTGAGGAACTTTTCGGCCCGGATGTGGCTTTTCTTGTGGGTGCAGTCACAAAACCGAACAAAGCCCAGGTGGACAATTTCCAGCATATTCTCGGTTCGGTGAAAGGGGATGTCAGGGTTCTTATGCTGAAACTCTCCGACCGTTTGAACAATATGAGGACACTTGAGTCCATGCGTCCTACCAAACAGTGGAAGATTGCATCCGAAACCCAGTTCTTTTTTGCTCCGCTCGCAGGAAGGCTCGGTCTGTACAAGGTGAAGTCAGAACTTGAAAACCTGGCTTTCCGCTTCCTCAATCCACAGGAATATGAATTCATCGCCAAGGCTCTTGAAGAGGACAAGCAGCGCACCAGGGAAAGCGTGGAATCGTTCATGGAAGCAGCCAGGAAAACGATAGCGGTGAAGTTCGGTGACATTGTAAGCTGGGATATCAGATACCGCAAGCCGTACAGTGTATGGCGTGAGATGCAGGAACTCAGCTGCGATTTCTATCATGTACCTTTCAAACATTATATCAGGGCTGCATTTGAACCTGATGAATTGAAGGTTGTCCCGGATGAGCAAACCAAGGAACAGGACATGGTCATCAAGATATACAGCCTCCTCTCATCGGCATACAGGGAGCAGACAGGCAGTTTCGTAAACTATATGGCCCAGCCGAAGGCCAATGGATACCGTTCTGTCCATTTTCGTCTTCACAACCCGTACGGTGGAATTGAGGAGTTCCATATCGGATCCTTCAATATGAGGGAACAGTCTTATTTCGGATGTATCGTCGAGAACCAGGAGCAGTGGCTCCGACGTTTTACAGAAGTGCTAAATGAGCTTGCTGAAGACCCGGAATCACTGATGCCAGGAATCAAGGCTTCCTTCTTCAATGAAGATGTCGTGGTCTATACACCGAAGAGTACCAGGCCTGTGACCTTGCCAAAAGGTGCCACGGCCCTTGATTTCGCATATAATATCAACACTAATACAGGCAATCATGCCCAATATGCCCGAATAAACGGGCAACTGTCTTCAGTCAAGACCGTCCTGAAAAGGGGAGACTGCGTGGAGATCGGAACTTCGGAACACATACATCCGCAGGCAGACTGGCTCGATTTCGTTGTCTCATATAAGGCCAAGAAACAGATTAAATACTATTTGAAGCATCAGCCGAAACCGAAATATTCACTTTGCCCGAACTGTCATCCTATGCCAGGAAGCGAGATTATCGGTTTCCAGGACTCGGAAAATGTCATAACTGTCCATAGAAGAAATTGTCCGGATGCCATCAGGATTGCTTCTGAAAAGGGTAATACCATCGTTGCAGTGGATGATTTCCTTCCGGATCCTACCATTCTTTATCCTGTTCAGATAGAAATAGTTGGAATAGACCGGTACCATCTTCTGCGTGACATTATCGATTGCATCACTGAAGACCATAAACTTTCCATGGCTTCGATGAGCTCTTCAAACAAGGATGAAATTGCCTGTTGCACTATTGATTTTGCAGTGCATTCCGCGTTGGAACTCAGAGAGTTGATATCTGCAATCTCAGCCATTGAGGGCGTTGAGGAAGTAAAACAGAAACTATAAAAAAATCCCGCATCACTGCGGGATTTTTCGGTTAGTTAGTAGTGTAGTGTATTCCCTTTTGGGATGATTAATTATTAGTGGTTAGAAACGTCTGAATGACATATTCGTTCATATGTCGGATGCAAATATAGATATTATTATCATATATTCAAATAAAAATCGTTTCAATTTAAATTTTTAAGTCATAATAGTATCATGGCTTAAAAAATGGCAGATGATTTTAAAAATATTTAAAAATTATTGTAAGCGATAGTTGCTATCGAAATTCCCGATAGCCTATTCCAGAGCATCCAGAAGATTTGGCCTGAGCTTCCTGGTTCTTTCCAAAGCTTGCTCATCCTGCCATTGGCGGATGAGCTTGGGATTGCCGCTGAGCAGGACATCTGGGACTTTCCAACCGTTGAATTCCGCCGGGCGGGTGTAAATCGGTGCGGAGAGCAGTCCGTCCTGGAAACAGTCGCTCAGTGCCGATGTTTCATCCGTAAGGGCACCGGGGATGAGCCTGATGATGGAATCCGCAAGGATAGCAGCGGGCAGTTCGCCGCCGCTGAGGACATAGTCGCCGACGGAAATTTCCCTTGTGACCAGGTGCTCGCGGATGCGATGGTCTATACCCTTGTAGTGACCGCAGAGCAGGATGATATTTTCCTTGAGCGACAATTCGTTGGATATGTTCTGATTGAGAATCTCGCCGTCAGGGGAAAGATATATGACTTCATCGTAATCTCTTTCATTTTTCAGCTCCATTATCATATTGAACAGTGGTTCAGGCATCAGGACCATGCCTGCATCCCCGCCATAGCTGTAGTCATCGACCTGCAGCCTCGGGCCTTTTCCGTATTTCCTCAGATTGTGAACATGTATTTCCACGAGTCCTTTTTTTATCGCTCTTCCTACAATAGAGTGGCTCAGGGGACTTTCCAGCAATTCCGGGACGACAGTAATGATATCTATTCTCATTAGATGGTTGATTAAAAACTGTTTGCAAAATTAGTCAATTCGTTTCAGTTTTACCAAAAAAATGATATATTTGCGGCTTGTATTATTATCAATATAAATAAAATTATATGAGTGAAGAGTTTATTCCTGATGTTGAAATGACATCAGATGTAGTTGAAAGTAATGTAAATTACTCGGAAATGACACTTGCAGAGTTGGTTCAGGCATTCGAACAACTTGCAGCCAATGAAGAAAGAATGAAAATGCTCAAGGAGGCCGAAGCAATAAAGGCGGCTTTTTACAGGAGGCTTCTGAAGGAGAAGGCTGACGCCGGTATCGTGACCGTTGCAGCTGTTGAAGAAGATTCCCAGGAAGAGGAAGTTGGGCCGCAGGAGCAGGCTGAAGACGAGTCAGCTGCCCAGGTGCAGGAGTCAGTTTCAGACAATCCGTTTGACGAGATTGAAAAAGGTTTCAAGGACCTTTACAACAAATACAAGAAAGAGCGTGCCGAGTATAACAGGCAGCTTGAGAAGGAGCGCGAGGACAATCTTGTTAAGAAGCAGGCAGTCATAGATGATTTGAAGGCCCTGCTTGACAAACAGGAGGATGTCAATGCCACCTTCCCTGAGTTCCGCGAGATCCAGAACAGATGGAGGGCAATAGGTCCCGTTCCTATGCAGAACTACAGGAATATAAACGAGACCTATCAGCTCTATGTGGAGCAGTTCTATGATATGGTCAAGATCAACAGGGAACTCCGTGACCTTGATTTCAAGAAAAATCTTGAGGTGAAGGAAATATTCTGTGAAGAGGCTGAAGCCCTTGCAGAGAATCCTTCTGTAGTTGAGGCATTCAAGGAACTTCAGAAGCTTCATGAGCAGTGGAAGGAATATGGCCCTGTTGCAAAAGAGTACCGTGAGCAGATATGGGACCGCTTCAAGGCTGCAACTTCTGTAATCAACAAGAAATATCAGGCTCATTTCGAGGCTCAGAAAGAGATTCAGGCCGAGAATCTTGCTAAGAAGACAGCTCTTTGCGAGCAGGTCGAGGAGATTGCCGACAGGGAAGTGACCGAGTCTAACCAGTGGAATGCTTTCTCCAAGGAGATTGAAGACATCCAGAAAGTCTGGAAGACCATCGGCTTTGCTTCAAAGAAGGAGAACCAGAAGATATACGACCGTTTCCGCGCAGCATGCGACAAATTCTATGGCCGCAAGCGTGATTTCTACACTGAGTATAAGGATAACATCAACTCCAATCTTGAGAAGAAGATAGCTCTTTGCGTAGAGGCAGAAGAACTCAAGACCAGCACTGACTGGAAGAAGACCACTGACCGTTTCATCAACCTTCAGAAACAGTGGAAGGAAATCGGAGCAGTTCCACGCAAGAAATCTGACCAGCTCTGGAAGAGATTCCGTGCAGCTTGTGATGAGTTCTTTGCAGAAAGGGACAAGAATGCCAAGCCTGAGAATGATTTCTACGGAAACTTGAAGGCAAAGCAGCATCTGATTGAAGAAATAAGGGCTTATGTCCTTACAGGTGATGAGGCAGAGGATACAAATGCAATGCAGGCATTCGCTGGAAGGTGGCAGTCTATCGGATTCGTTCCTTTCAAGGAGAAAGACAAAGTGACACAGGCGTACAAGGAAGCCGTTCAGGAGAAGTTCGCAGGACTTTCACGTTCTTCCCGCAAGTCACGCCAGGGAGCAAGGGCTCCAAGGTCCGAGAAGGATCGTCTCATTCAGAAGTACAATGCCCTTGAGCAGGATATAGTGACTTATGAGAACAATATCGGATTCTTTGCGATGTCGAAGAATGCCGAGCCTCTCATCAAACAGATGCAGGAGCGCATTGACAAGGCTAAGGAGGAGTTGACAGCTCTGGCTGACAAGATCAGGCAGATTTCAGAAGAATCGAACAATTAATACATGGATAAAAATTCAATTATAGGATTTGTTCTGATAGGAGTGATCATGATAGGATTCACATTCTATCAGAACAAACAATACAAAGAGCAGATGGAGATTCAAGCCCAGCTTGACTCCGCAGCAAGGATGGAACAGCTGGCAGAGATTGCCATGGATTCCTTGAAAAGGGCCGAAGGCCTTGTGAGTGCAGGTGAAATGGCCGGTGTGAAGGTCACTAACATGCCTGCTTATAAAGACAGTCTCCTTTCAGTTGCAAGACTGGCTGATTCCGAGCTTGTTACACTTGAAAATGATAAATTGGAAATCGTTTTCAACACAAGGGGAGCGCAGCCTTATTCTGTAAGGATCAAAGATTACAAAGCTTATGACAGCACTGACCTCTATCTGATCAAACCTCAGATGAGCAGCTATGACATCTCGATTTATGCCGGAGAGTATATCAATACCAAGGATTTCTCATTCCAGCTGGCAGAAGTGACGGATTCAAGCGTTGTCATGAGGCTTCCTTTTGCCCAGGGAGGCTACATCCAGCAGAAATACTCGCTTTCAGAAGGAAGCTATATGGTTGACAATCAGCTTTCTTTCGTGGGCATGGATGAAGTCATTCCACGCAATGTTTCAATGTTTGACATTGACTGGGGCGTGGTTATCCCAAGACTTGAGAAAGGTTACAAGAACGAGAAACAATATTCGAAGCTTGACTACTATTTCACAGGTGACAAGAAGCCTGAAGAGATGGGACGTGCCCGCAACGAATCGAAGAGGATTGATTCCAGGATGAAGTGGTTTGCCTTCCAGCAGCAGTTCTTCTCTGCAATCATGACTGCTGAAAACGAGTTCTCTTCAGCAGACCTCGATGTGAAATACTATGAGGAAAACGATCCGTCCCACAACCTGATGGCTTGTACCGCCAAGTTGCGTTCCGAGTTCCAGACTTCGTCTTCAGAGACCGTGATTCCTTTCCAGTTCTATTTCGGACCGAATGACTATCAGGTACTTAAGCATTATGACTACAAATACGAGAAGATAATCCCTCTTGGAGGTTGGCTTGTAAACTGGATCAGCCGTTTTGTCATAATCCCTTGTTTTGACTTCCTGAGCAGGTTCATAAACAACTGGGGACTGATCATCCTTCTCATGACCATCCTCATCAAGGTAGTGCTTTCGCCGCTTACTTACAAGTCATTCAAGTCATCTGCAAAGATGAATGTTCTCAAACCGGATATCGACCAGATTAACAAGAAGTATCCGAACGAGAAGGATGCCATGAAGAAACAGCAGGCAACAATGGAGTTGTACCAGAAGGCAGGCATCAGTCCGATGGGCGGATGTCTTCCGATGCTGCTCCAGTTCCCGATTCTCTTTGCAATGTTCCGTTTCTTCCCTGCATCAATCGAGCTTCGCCAACAGAGTTTCCTCTGGGCTGATGACCTGAGTGCTTATGATTCCATCCTTGACCTTCCGTTCAGGATTCCGCTTTATGGAGACCATATCTCACTCTTCGCACTTTTGATGGCAGTTTCAATGTTCATATACTCGAAGATGACTTCAAGCCAG
>JBJFDE010000268.1:0-1750 GCA_051889855.1 Candidatus Cryptobacteroides sp.
TGTCAATTCTAATCTTTGGAGTCCCTTCTTATTCGCATTGGCAAGGACGAGGACGTATGTAAGTTGCTCTTTCTCCTTCATCGTGGTAGTCACGTAGCGGAAATCGTCTTCCGTAACGATATATTTCAGCATGGGACCGCCGCCAGATGCCACCACAAGACGTATCTTGTCAGAAAGAGGAGAGATGACGTAGGCATAGCGGGCCATATACGTTGTACTATTGAACTTCACCCAATCAGGGTCTGTTATGTCTAAAGTATTATTCAGATAGATGCGGCAGTTCTTGTAGGATGGTCTTTCATTTCCCTCTGAATTGTATATTGTTCCGTTGCCATCCACAAATATAGGCGAGGACACGGAATACTTCTCTATAGGGCACTGCTCCTCATAGACAATGTCTGCCTCAGACTTTATTGTGGCTTCGACTGGAAGTTCCGGCCCTATAATTTCCTTGTCTTCCAATACCTCTACAAGTTCATACTTCCATGCCGAACCATCTGCAGGGGGATTGGCAAGTATGGTCTTCTTTGCTCTCAGCTTATACCTGTGCCCTTTCTCATACGTAAACCATTCTATCCCAGAGAAACTCATCTTTCGCCAGGTCTGGTCAACGCCATCCTCCATGACAAGCATACACTCAACGGGATTCTCCTTGTTGTCATCAAATAACGAATACATAATGTCGGTGTTCTCAGAAACCGACATAGTAACTTCGATCACCTTGTCTTTGGGTTCATCATCGTCATTGCATGATACCATTCCAATAGCAGAAATGATAACGACAAATAATGTTGAAAAAAATAATTTCATTGTCTTCATAATATCATTTGTTTATCTCTTATGTATTGAGTTCACGTTAGTTGATTATATGCCTCCTTTATCTTTATGACTTCAATAAGCGGCCTCTGTGACTGGAATTTTTGACAATACATCGCCTTTTGCGCTCCAGTTGACATTCCACATATTGCCCGTCTCAGAGTCAAACAGTACCCAGATCCAACTGCTGTCTGTTGGATACATTTCAAAACGTCCCGGTTTTTTGTCAAGTGCAAGAGGTTCTGCATTAAGCACTCGGTTTTTCTTAGGGTTTGAAGGAACAATGGCTTGGATTGTCCCGTCTCTTGTGTCAAGCCTCAGAAAAACACCTGTTATAGCAGGATAAAGAGCATAGTTTGTGCTTTTGCTCGTTGGAATCACTACCTTCACGTCATCATCTGCATTGACTGTAGCAAATGACAAACAGCAAATGGTCAACAATACTATAAATCTTTTCATAATTATATATATTTAATGGTAAACGATGAGATATTCATAAATTGGCTATAATGCTTCAGTCCTCATCTTGAATATAATCACTTGTCATGAATATGGATGAGAGGCTGACCAAAGAAAGTGGAAAGCATCGAGATTGTTCTTAGCGTGAAGTTGTGTTGACCGCTCAACCATTTTGTCACTTCACTCGGTTTCTTGCCAAGAGCCTGAGCAAACTGCAGTTTGGTCAAACCGCGTTGTGTCATCAACTCATAAATTCGGTTTGAAACGGCAAATTCCATTGCCACCTCCTGCTGTATGGCAGGAGAGGTGTTTGCCAACATTTCGTCAAATGATGTATTAATCCGCTTGACCTTCGGTCTTCCTCCTCCTTGTAAGGCAGAGCCAATGCCTGCATTGCTCTGCTCTTCCTTCGTTCGTCGGTTCATAAGTCAAATGTTTTATCAGTTTCAATGATGTTTTCTGTTACCGAAATCGT
>JBJFDE010000269.1:0-1744 GCA_051889855.1 Candidatus Cryptobacteroides sp.
GCGACCCTAATGTACCTGTCCGGTATGGACATCTACGACATAATGAAAATTACAGACAAATATAACTACTTCGACTGATGGACGAAAGAGGGAAAAGATGTAACTTTACGAACAAATTGAAATGGAGTTATGAAGATTGCTGGAAATAAACTTATTGTAGAGTGCTCGACATATGATTTCAAGATAAAACTCGAAGCAAAAGAGCCGGAGAGTTGGGTCAAGAGCGTAAGTGCCTTTGCGAATGGAAACGGTGGTTCGCTTTTCTATGGCGTTTCGGATGACGGCACTGTAGTGGGAATTGAAGATTCAAAGAAAACAGCCAAGGATATCAGCCAGATTATCAAGGATCACATGGACCCAGTACCGGAGTTCACGCTAAATCCAATAGAAGGAAATGACGGCAAAGTGGTTCTGGAAGTGAAGATTTCTGCTGGAAGTCAGACACCATATTACTTTGTTTGGAAACGGAGAAGATTGGCCTTTATACGTCTTGGAGATGAGAGCGTTCCTGCCAACTCTCATCAGTTATACAACCTTGTTCTAAAGGGAAGCAATCGCAGTTGGGATTCGTTAGAAACTTCAGAACTGCGTAAAGACCACTCATTTACAATATTAGCACGCGAGTATAACGAGAGAAGTGGAGCGAAATGGGAAGAAAACCTTCTGACATCATTCGGGCTTGTCACTGATGATGGACATTTGACCAATGCCGGCCTCATGTTTGCCGACAACTGCCCAATAAAACAATCACGCGTCTATTGTACACGCTGGGATGGTACAGACAAAGGCGATACAATAAATGATGCAGAATTCCACGGCAATCTGCTGATGCTTCTGCGTCAGGCCAAGGACTTCATCAAGGCAAACACTGCAGTACCCTGGTTCAAACTTCCCGACTACCGCCTCAACCTGCCAGAATACTCAGATCGCGCAACAGAAGAAAAATGCGTAAACCATCTCATACATCGCGACTATACGGAACTCGGATCTGAAGTTGCTATCAACATTTACGATGACCGTATCGAAACCACCTCTCCCGGCGGTATTAAGGAAACACTGAAATTTGAGCCGGTAATTCCTGCTGAGACTTCATCCAAACGTCGCAATCCGGTGATAGCCGAAGTCTTTGCGCAACTGGATTATCATGGAGAAAAGAGGAAGTGGTCTGAAGAAAATAGTAGATGCAACCTCTTTACTGCCAACATATAAGGAAGATAAAATGCCGTATTTCCGTTCTAACCGTGAAGAATTCCGGACAATCATCCCAAACGTCAACTACGGAATGGACAGAGCTGCGCTTGAAGCATTCGCGGAATCAAAGGCTCCAACCCCGGAATTCCGCCCAGAGGATGAAATTATAACACGGAAAAACCGCCCAGAGGTAGCAAAAACCGCCCAGAGAAAAATCGGAAAAACCGCCCAGAGCATCATCGATATTCTCGTATCAAACCCCAATGCCACACGAACTCAGATTTGCAGCATACTTGGGAAAGCCGATGGCACCATCAAAGAACACTTTGCTAACCTTCAAGCAAGAGGAATTATCGAAAGAGTCGGCAGCGACTTCGGTGGCCACTGGAAGGTTTTAATCAGAAAATGATTTTCCTTTGGCTTCTGCCGGGGAATACATACTCAGCTATTCTAAAAAGGGGTGCCCTACAGGCGCTCCTTTGCGTTTTATGCGCAATTCTAACGTTATAGGGCTTCGTGTTGCGTGAAGCGCAATTTGGAGTCCTGTTGTACG
>JBJFDE010000270.1:0-6215 GCA_051889855.1 Candidatus Cryptobacteroides sp.
CCAGGGAAGCGTGCGGCCATCATCCGTTCGGCCATCGCCATGCCTACCGCATTGGCAATGCCCTGCCCTAGCGGACCGGTCGTCGTTTCAACCCCCTCCGTCACGCCTCGCTCGGGATGCCCGGCGCAACATGAGCCCCATTGGCGGAAACTGCGCAGATCGTCAAGCGTCACACGGTACCCCGAGAGGTGAAGCAGACTGTAGAGCAACATGGAACCGTGGCCGCCAGAGAGGACAAAGCGGTCGCGATTCGCCCACCTGCATTGCCATCTTATAGTCAGCTGTAGTGTATTTCAATTCCCAGATTGCATTCTGGTCGGTGATGCCTGTCTTGCTCTTGATATACTGGAGCTGATCTCCGTCATAAAGTGAGAGAGTTGCGCCCTCTACCATTTCAGGGTAAGTGAATGAAAACGGTCCCGATACCGGAAGGCTGCCTCCCTGCGGATCATATATGGCATAGACGACAGCAAGCGGTGTGTCATTGCCCTGTGCATCATAGAAGCAGATGAAACAATCAAGTCTTTCATCCTTACACATAGAAGTTACAGGAGCGAACTCAGTGCTCTGGTTGTTGAATACCTGGATGAACTCTTTGCTTTCAGGGAAATATCCCCACTCCATGGATTTGAATACGTATGCTCCGATCTGGGCAGCCGGTTCAAGGGCGATATATGTGTCGCTGTTCTCTGAGAAAACAAGAGTATAGAGATTGGTACATCCCCCTGAAGCCTCTTTCAAAGGATAGTAGAAATCATCTGTCTCAGCCATTTTCGTGAATGATACTTTTCCTTCACTCTGTTTTGCCTTGAAGAAATCCGTATAAGTTGCCGAAGCGCCCTTCTGGACGATGGTGGTGAGGATGTAAGGTTTGTACTCTTCTTTGATTTCGCCTGTACCATCAGGACCTGTAAACAGGTCAAAGTCCGGATTTGCAACTTTGAGAGATGCAGGAAGTGCAAGGATGTATGCAGTTCTTGTTTCTGATGATGTGTTAGGGCTTACCTTAAGCTGGTAAGATACTGTCTGAATCTTGCTTGGGTCGTTGTTGTCCCATGCTCCGTTCGGAGCTGTCAGCTCAACCCAGTTGTAAACATAGCCGTCAGGATTTGAATACCACCATTCGCCATTGTAGTATGGAAGAAGTACCTGGATGCCTTCTGCAGAGGTAATGTTCTTGAAAAGTACGTCCTGCTCGGTGCCCATGTCATTGACAAATTTGCCGGCAGAAGTAAATTCAATTGTCTTAGGGAAAGAAGAAGTGACGTAATTCTTTGTCTGAGGAAGTACCACCTCGAATGAGATCATTTCATTCTCTCCTCCGAGGAATACAACGTTTCCTTTCTGCTCCTCAAGCGAAATCTTCTCAATGTTTGCTGTAAGTCTGAACTCTACAGTGCCGTTGCGCAATGCCTTGTCGTCTGAAAGGCCGGCAGTCTCAAGCCACTCAGGAAGTTCAGCAAGTTCCCAAGGGAAGTCTGCCGTAACCTTGAGGGCCATCTGGTAGAAATTCAGGTCTGAAGGCCATACAAGGCTCAAGCTTGTTCCTGTGGTGAGAGCTGCTTCCTCGTATTCATACAGCAATTCCCCGTCAGCAGATGGGAGGAAGCCATAATCATCACTCTTTGCAACCCATACGGCAATGTTCCTGTCTTTTGAGCCACGTACCAGAGTAGCGATAGTCTTTGACTGTTCCTTCATAGTAAGAACCACTTCACATGTCCTTACCTTGTCATACTCCTCCACATCAGACACAACGATAGTGACATCCTGTCCTTCAGTAGCTTCTCCCTTAATTTTGCTCACAGGCTGCTTTCCTTCTCCCTCTTCCATCCAGAACCATGCAGAACCTCCTTCTGATTTGAGTTCGAGTTCCCAATCCAGATTGGCAACGATTTTTACGGTCTGCCTGTCACCGGGATTGACATTTACAGTGCCTATTCCCTCTGGGAAGACAGGCTCGACAGGAACCTCGACCTGAGGTTTTTCACAACCGGCTGCAAGGACAAGTGCAAGGGCAGCCATAAGAGTAGATTTGATTGCTTTCATATTTATTCTTGTTTTTATCATTCAATGTTAATCATTCATTATAACCCGGCATTCCTTCATTGTAGAGCCTGCGTGCCTCAGCATCGCTGACGAACTCCATCACATTGTAGAAATGGCCTACGCTTCCATAAGGGTCACCCAAGGTCTCGACATAAAGTTCAGTCCAGACATAGAGATATTTTCCGAAAGTATAAAAGTTTGAAGTATAGAGACTGCTGTTCCTGACGAGTATCTCATTATCACCGTAAGAGATTCCGAAGAAAGAATACTCGTCAGCCGCCGCCTGGCCTTCAGGAACGGTAACATACTGATTGAGAGGTTCTTCCGGATGGAATACCATCTCAACGTCATAGCCATCCTTGAACATGTTGCGGCAAATCACGACCGGATTCTCCCCTTCTGTCTTCACCTCGCATTTTACCAGGCGCTGATATGAGCCGGTCATGCTGTACTGGTAAAGGAACATTGATGAGAATACGCACCAGCCAGTGAAATCTTCAAGTCTGAAAGGATCCACTCTCTGGAGGACTGCCTTGGTCCTGTTTCCGTACAAAGGCATCTGTACCGACTCCGGAGCAATGAGTTGCAATGTCAGATATACGGGTGAGGCCGGGTCAAGATTTTCGTAAATACCATGAACCTTGACATCAGCCCTGGTCTGACCGGCAGGAATGGTCACGGTGTTCGACTCAATGCTGTAGTGAAGTTTCTCCACAGCCTGATCCCGGACATCAATGACTTCCACTGCAAAAGTCCTGTCGTAGTCTCTTGCGACCGTCGAAACGACAGGAATACAGAAAGTTGCCAGGTCACCCTCCTGTACGGCATAGGTCTGGAGAGTGTCGGCAAACATCACATACTCTGCATCGTTGTATGTGATATACTCCTCTTGGCAGGATGTTGCAATGCATACCATGGCCAGCAGAAGCATAGTTGAATATTTATATATAGTCTTCATCGTCAGTTGCTTTCGTTTCCTTTAATTTCTGAACCGGGAGCCTCGATTTCGTGTCTTGGGATAGGCCATACGAAAAGTGCATTGTCCTTGTTCACCTTCAGGCTGCTGCCATCTTCCTGGGATTCTGACTGAGGTGTACGCTCAAATCCCATCCCCCAGCGTTTGAGGTCATTCAGACGGAAGCCTTCCATGTAAAGCTCACGAACCCTTTCATTGCTTATGGTCTCAAGCCAGTTCTCTGCATTCACGCCTATGTTTCCTCCAGTAGAGTAACGGGACTGACGGAGAACAGTCAGGTCGTTTGAGGCCAGATTGTACTTGCCCTGACGGCAATACGCCTCGGCTCGAATAAGATACTGCTCGGCAAGACGAAGAGGCTTAGGCATGTTGACATGGTATATCTTGTTGGAAATGAATGATTCATTACCAATGTATTTAATGAGCAGAGGCCACTCCAGTGCACTTTCATATCCTGTCTTGATATTTGAGAAATATGCACCGTACCTGTTGTCACCTGAGGCATAAAGGTTCAGCGCACTTTGTGCAGGCACGTAATCCGGATAATAATAGTGATAATCCTTGGTATAGTTAAGGAATACCTGACCGAGTGCTCCGCCGTAAGATGTAGGGGTGAAACCGATTCTCCAGATAATCTCGTATGACGAGTCATTGGTCCAAAGGTAATTGAGGAAGGTCTGGGTGCTTGTCACATAAGCTCGTGAATTGGCAAGGGTGAAAGTACCAGACTCGATGACCTGAGTCGAATATTTGACGGCATTGTCCCAATCCTGCATGAACAAGGCTACCCTGGCCCTTATCGCAGATGCAGCTGCATGGGTGAAATAATAATTGTTGTAGCTGTCATATTCTTCATCAAGCAGTTCCATAGCTTGCTCCAGATCGGAAATCACCAGAGCATAGGATTCCGCAAGGGTTGCACGGCGCACCGGTTCTGATTCTGACCATTTGGTTCTGATGACAATACCACCGTCAGCTACATCCTTCGTTTCATCTGAGTAAGCCTTGCAATAACATTTGATAAGCTCCGAATAAGCCAGGGCTCTTGCACAGAGGACTTCTCCCTTGTAATAGTCCAAAGCAGTAATCTCTCCGTCATCAGTCAGGCTTGCCTTGAGGTTGTCATACTTTTCAAGGAAGAAATTGCAGCGGCCGATTATTTTATAAAGCGCAGCATAGACCGAACCTATCTCAGAATCGGTAGAACGGATGTTCCAGCGCCAGAACTGGCCATATTTGTTGGAGTTGCCCTTTACAGCATAAACAAGGTCGGACTGGATATCCGGACACAAGGTAAGGTGCCCGCTGTACAGCGATCCGCTCATGAATGCCGAGTAGATACCTGTCAAAGTCTGCTCCGCGTCATTGAAAGTATGCATTCCTTCGCTTTCCTCAATGTAATCACCCGGAATTTTCTCCAGGCAGGAAACAAGGCTGAAGGCAAGGATAGCAACCGCTGCAGTCCTATGTATATATATCAAAAATCTGTTCATAATTCCATTCATATCAGAAAGTCAAATCAAGTCCGAAAGTAAACTGACACGACATAGGATACTGTGCCGCATATACATTGAATGAACTCTCCGGATCAAGACCTGAGAATTTGGTGAAAGTCAGAAGGTTCTGCCCCTGTACATAAATCCTTACGCCTCTGAGGAAACCTGTTTTACTGAGAAGGTTCTCCGGAAGAGAATATCCGAGCATAAGGTTCTTCAGACGAAGGAATGAAGCATCTTCAAGAAGCCTGCTGTCAAATTCGGTATATACGCCGTGACGAGGAATGTCGGTGACATCGCCAGGCTGTTTCCATCTTTCAAGGAGCCTTCTGGACTGGTTATAGGATGCGAAGCGTCCGTTGGACTCATCAAAATAGCGGTCATTGTTGACCATCCACCTGTCAGCCACCCAGCTGAACTGTGCAGAAAGCACCAGTCCTTTCCATGAAAGTGAAGTACCGAAACCTCCCTGCCATGGAGCGAAATAGCTTTTTCCAATCAGGACCTTGTCCTCGTCCTTCAATTCATTGGTGATGTTGCCGTCCTTGTCATACCAGAGGGCATCTCCGTTTGCAGGATTGACGCCGGCATAGCGGTTCATATAGAACTCGCCCAGAGGATGTCCGACCACCAGCTTTGTATTGGTGTTTGACATTTCATACTCTGTTACGCCATTGTACAATTCCTTGATTCTGTTGTGGTTATACCCGGCATTGGCATTGACTGACCACGCAAAGTCCCTGATTGCAAGTACAGTTGCATTGACATTGACCTCGAATCCCCTGTTGACCATAGCACCGATATTGGACCATTTGAAGCCATATCCGTTTGAGTCAGCATAGGAGAGAGGCACCTGCATGAGCATGTCGGTGGTCTTCTTGTTATAGAGTTCAAAGTCCACGTTGAGTCTGTTCCAGAATCCCATATGGAAGGCAAGGTTCGTCGTCCATGTATTTTCCCAAGTGAGGGATTCATTTCCAGGCTGAACAGGAGCAACACCAGCATCACCTACATAGTCAAAACCTCCGCCTATAAGAGGAAGATGCTCATAATTAGGGATTTCAGAGTTTCCTGAAGTACCGCTGCTAAATGCAATCTGAGCATTGGTGAGCCAATTCCTTGTGTGGGCGGCAAATGCTTCGTTCCTGAGGTTCCACATCAGTCCGACAGATCCGAAAGCTCCCCAGCGGTTGTTCTTTCCGAAACGTGAAGAGCCATCTGTACGTACCGAGAAGTCAGCATAATAACGGTCAGCATAGTTGTACTCTCCCCTTCCGAAGAATGACACTGTGGAATAGTCTGACGTAGAAGTGCTGGACCATCCGGTCGCACGTGTTCCGGTAGAAATGTCCGTCAGCTTGTTGTTGGACTGTCCTGCCGTAGTGACAGAGAATCCTTCACTGTGATATGTCAGGGCCTCCTGACCGAGAAGGAAGTTGAAGTCATGGATGTCATCTATGGCAAAACGGTATGTAAGAGTATTCGAAATCTGGAGCCTGAGTGCATCGGAAGAACTTCTGGCAGCACTTCCGTCCCCCTGGTTAGGCATGTATTCAGGATATGACTGGCTGAAACCTGTAGAGTGGGAATAGTCCACGCCGAACTGGGATTTGAATACCAGGTTCTTATAAAGGGTCAGCTCCGCAAATACTGTTGAAATGGCTTTATATTTTTTGTATTTGAGAGGATTGTTC
>JBJFDE010000271.1:0-1729 GCA_051889855.1 Candidatus Cryptobacteroides sp.
TGTTATACCGGTAATCTTTGCTGTTTCCTTCATTATCACTCCACCGACGATCGCCTCTTTCTTCGGAGAGAACAGTGTGACGACGTGGATCACGAATACATTTGATTACACTCGCCCGGTTGGGATGATTCTCTACATTGCTTTGATCATTGCTTTCTCCTATTTTTATGCTTTCATTCAAGTTAACCCGGAACAGCTGTCCGAGAACTTGAAGAAGCAGGGAGGATATGTACCAGGAATTCGTCCGGGTAATGCCACTCGGGAATACTTTACTCGCGTATTGTACCGATTGACTTTCGTCGGGGCGCTATTCCTTGCATTTATTGCTATACTTCCGGTACTATTTACTAAGTTGGCTGACCTTCCGTCCTCTGCCCAAATTGGCGGAACAAGTCTTCTGATTGTAGTAGGTGTCGCCTTAGATACAATGAAGCAATTAGAATCGCAGCTAGTGAAGAGACATTACAAAGGTTTTATTAAATAAAAGGTTTCGGGGACATTTATGCTCCCCAAGCCTATTATTGTTTAGGGGGAAAAAGTGTGAATCTTGTATTAATGGGACTGCCAGGAGCTGGAAAAGGCACTCAAGCAGAAAGAATAGTAGAAGAATACCATATCCCTCATATCTCTACTGGAGATATGTTTCGGGCAGCAATGAAGGATGAAACTCCGCTTGGTCTTGAGGCGAAATCCTATATGGATAAAGGCGAGCTTGTTCCTGATGAAGTTACCATCGGAATTGTACGCGAGCGTTTAGCGAAGGATGACTGCCAAAAAGGATTCTTGCTTGATGGATTCCCTCGTACAGTTGCTCAGGCTGAAGCACTTGAAGCGCTTCTCGCTGAAATGGATCGGCAATTAGACTATGTCATTAATATAGAAGTAGATAAAAGCATACTGATGGAGCGCTTGACAGGCCGACGCATCTGCAAGGCATGCGGTGCTACTTACCATCTAGTATTCAATCCTCCAGCCAAAGAAGGCGTGTGCGACCGCTGTGGGGGAGAGTTGTACCAAAGAGCGGATGACAACGAGGCAACGGTTCAGACCCGTCTCGATGTAAACATTCAACAGTCGCAGCCACTGATTACCTTCTATGAAGGAAAAGGTTATTTACGAAATCTTGACGGACAGCAACCGATTGATAAAGTCTTCGCGGATATAGAAGAGCTGCTCGGGAGCTTGTCTCGATGATCATTTGTAAAACCCCGCGCGAGATTGCGATCATGCGCGAAGCCGGCCGTATCGTAGCGCTCACACACCAAGAGCTGCAAAAATACATCCAGCCAGGCATTACAACAAAGGAATTGGATGCAATCGCAGATGAGTTTATCTGCAAACATGGTGCAATTCCGTCCTTTAAAGGGTATAATGGTTTTCGTGGCAGCATTTGTACATCCGTTAATAACGAGCTTGTACATGGCATTCCTGGTAAAAAAACATTGAAGGACGGCGATATAATCAGTATTGATATAGGCGCTAAGCTCAATGGTTATCACGGTGATTCAGCATGGACTTATCCTGTTGGAGAAATCGATGATGATACTAGGAGACTGCTTCAAGTAACAGAAACGTCCCTTTTTAAGGGGATTTCGGAAATAAAGCCAGGCCAACGTCTCTCTAATATCTCACATGCTATTCAAACATATGTCGAGGAAAACGGCTTTTCTATAGTAAGAGAGTATGTCGGACACGGAATCGGTCAAGACTTACATGAAGCACCGCAATT
>JBJFDE010000272.1:0-1725 GCA_051889855.1 Candidatus Cryptobacteroides sp.
GCTACGACTGTCTCGTAGACAGAGCCGAGGTTTATACTCTTTATATCAGACATTATAGCCTTGATATTGTTACGGTAAAATATGCCGGACAGAATTCCGACATCATTCAGATAGAGTTTTAACAAGTTCTTGCCACTATTCTCCACCAAGGGATATGTCGGTGTACTGATTGCTTTTACCTCCAATGCTATGCCGGCAGAGATAAGATAGTCAAACTCATCCAGATAATCATTACTTCTTTTCCACTTTTTGTCTTCGATATCCTTGATGACTACTCTCTTCTTTTTATTCTCAAGGTTTGATGGAATCATATCAAAGATACGGCGTATCTTCAATTTCCTGTCATGCTCCTCCTCATATTTGGTAGCGTCAACACCATATAAATCATGAGCCTCTTTCTGAATAGAGCGGAATTCCACTACATTACGACTTTCTACGAATGTCTCAACAGCCTTCGGCAGGCCACCTACCAACAGATATTTCTTAAAGAGGTCCATAAGCTTGTTGTGCATCGCTTCCGACAAGGCCTCCTGCTTATTGAAACTTTCTCTCATGGAACCAACTGCAAATTCTCCCACACCATTGGCATACAGGAATTCCTCAAAATCCATTGGATACATATGTTGAATATCCAAACTTCCCATTGGAACAGATTGAGTATTCTTCAAAGTCACTCCCAGCAGGGAACCGCTGGCAATATAAGTGAACTTCTTCTCTTTCATCAAGAATTTCACAAGAGTCAGAAGATGATCATAGGCCTGTATCTCGTCAATGAATACAAGAGTATTCTCCCTCTGCTTCATCCTGTCACCGGCCACAACACTCAAAGCCATATAAAAGTCCTTCGTGGATTTTGCTTCTGCAAAAATACGGTCCCCCAATTTATCCTCCTCCATATTGATTTCGATGTAGTTGGGGAACATCTTTTCTCCCACATGGCGGATAATGTATGACTTACCTATCTGTCGGGCTCCATCAATCAAGAGCATCCTGTCTGAATCCGATGAGAGATATTCTTCAATCCGTGTTGTGATTTTCCTGAATAACATATTACTGCCTATTTTAGTAATGCAAAGATATACATTTTAAGGCACAAACTGCGTTTTCCGATGAAAATCTCAATAAGTTAACTGCGTTTTCCTACAAAATAGAGCCAGAAACTACTGCGTTTTCTGATAAAAGTTCTATCTCTATTGGCCGCAGATCGTAATCTTACGTTTGAACCAATGTTCCTTGAGCCATTCACGGGCAGGCTCGTCATAGATTTTCAGCACGCCCCAGGCAAGGACAATCGAGATAAACACAACTCCGATATTCATTGCAATATGCATCCGGCTGTGCTCTTCTTGCCTGTGGTCACAGAGCCCGAGCCGGCCAGCACGATGATCGGGAATATGAACAGGATGCTTATAGCCTGATAAATGCCGTCCGGAACTCCAGTCTTGCCGCCGATGCAAGGAATTGAGAAAAGGACAATCAGTGCAAGGCTGCACCACCAGAAGCCACCCTTGAGATGTATAGGTGAACCGCTTGGGTTGGACTCTGTGCGGTGCGAAGGAAGGATGCGGGAAATGAGCAGACCGCAAAGGAATGGGTACAGAAGGCGGCTGAAGCCAATATATACCTGCTGTGGAGTGAGACTCCAGCCACCGATTACAGTGTATTGCGGCCCCGGCAAAGAAGAACAGAGCTGCGCCTATGAGCGTGCCAGCAATCACCATCGGA
>JBJFDE010000273.1:0-6164 GCA_051889855.1 Candidatus Cryptobacteroides sp.
GTCTGGCTGTCAGTGTCGGTCAGCACATTTTCAGCAGCCGCCCAGAATGCCTCGGCAGACTTGTACTCGCAGAAGAGCTGTTGTATCCTGTCGTTCATGTCAGTAATGGTTTGGATTGTAAATATACACAAAATAAAGCACTCCGCCAAGTCAGAATGACTCTCGGGAGTGCTTATCTAAATATTATAGGATAAACCTAAATTTGATATTATTGTACCGAAGCCTGTGAACTGCCGGCTTTTATCAACACGTCTGCCGTGGCCTGAATAGTTTTATTGAAAATGTATTCACCGGTATCCTCGTCCTGAACGGCTTCATAAGCATTGAAGTCATCGCCAATCTTGATTCCTACCCAGAAACGTTCACCATACATATTCTGAACGTTCAGGTTGATGCTCGTCCCTGGAGCAACCTTGAATCCATCCTGAAAATTCCACCCGAAGTTGGTATAACTCCTGATAATGAATTCATCCGGATTGTATTCGGCCTTGACTGATACTTCCGATGGAGTTTCTTCAAACTCGACGGATGACTTTGATGCACCTACTTTAATGACAGCATCATCGCTTATCACGAAAGTCTTTCCAAAAGAAGCATCTCCCCAGTCCGGGTCCACCTCACCCTGATAGTAGGATACATTATCACCAATCTTCACTCCAACCCAGAACGGTTCTCCATAATAATCCATTACATTGATATACAATGCGGTACCTTTCGGGACATCAAATCCGTTCGCATCAATTGACTGATAATATGGATTGGTCTGGCTGAATACCCTGTACTGGTTGTCGTCATATATTGCTGAAATGTGGGCATTCTCATCTGACTTATTGTCATCGAAGACTGCACTCACGTGAACATCTGCAGCAGGCATTGTGAATGAACCGTCGGCATTGTCCAGAACTACAGGAATTTCAGTGCCACCAGAAGTTTTGGCGGATACTCCTTTCAGATTCTTGCCTGATGGGATATATACGATGAACTTGACTGTTTCGCCCTCTGCCCAAATTCGGCCTTGAGGGAATGCAAACATACCTTCATCAGAGGTAACTTTATATGCATTGACACTCTCAATCTCAATTGTCACATTGTCCTTATCGGTAGGAATCGTAACGGGAGCAAACCATCCATATATGTCTGTGCCGTCCCCATATACTTGAAAATCAAATGATTCACCGCCTGCAATGACTGCCTTTGAAGGTTTGTATCCACTTTCTGCCCTGACAAAAACATATACCTCTTCTCCAGGGATGCCAGCCTTTGTCGGAATTCCGTAATATATGTCAGGACTATCATAAATCTCATAACTCTCCACGTGACTGCCACTGGTACACTTTACAGGAATCAATTCCTTGAAATCCAATGTAATGGCTATATCTGACGCGGGCATTGTAAACTTGACATAAGCATAGTACATACATTCAGGATTGACTCCTTCGACATCACTTGAGGCACCTGCCAGATAGTAGCCGTCTTTCGTATAGAATGAAGCGACAATTTCTTCTCCGTCAATGGCCTCTTCCGGGAGATAGTTAGGCTGATAGCCTTCCGGTATGTCTGTAAGAATGTAATCAGTGTTTTTCCAGCTGATTTTGTAGCGACCGTGCTGGCTGCCCGTTACCCTGAGGGTTATGTCGCCTGTAACATCTTGATAATCAGGTCTTATTTTAATGTCATATACCCAGTCAAGGGACTCGGAACGGACACATTCGCATCCTTTGACACTATTAACATCCTGCCACTGTCCATCTCCGACCTTGAATTCAACCTTGTCCAAAGTATATGCATCCGGAGTCCTTAAATAGCAGTCGAAATACTTGTATTTGAACTCCTGTGAAACACCATACAGCCTGATTCCATCGTTATTTTCCTCTAGTCTCATCGTGAATCCCTCTTCCTTGAGTTTCTGCTGGACGGCATATGCGGCGATAATGCTGAAGTCCTCCTCCGGAGCTATGATGTCGATTTTCAAATCCTGGACATAATCGCTGTCCGTATCGGGGAATACGGGCATATATACAGTGTCGGCAACGTGGATATGTATATGTTCCATATGAACGGCTGAGAAGCCTGAGGTCAGGATTTCTCCCGGAGTAATCGTGAGAGTCAGTGTGTCACCCGCCTCTACGGATGAACCGGCTTCAAGTCCTGAAATGGATTCAATGAAAGTTGGTGTCAGATTGGTTACCTCGGAAATGGCAACTTCAAGGGGAGTTTCATTGATGTCCGGCTCATTTGAATCTGTTGGTTTCTCTTCGGGGGTACATCCAATCAGCATACCCATCATCGCGGCACCCAACAATGCCATAAAGTTTCGTTTCATACTTCGTTTGTTTTAAGTTTTCACAAATATAACGAATGGGTGGCAAGATGGGTTTGCACATTTCAAATTTCAATTTGTCAAATATCTAATTAATTTGTAATCAATATTTTATATTGATATCTTTCTTCGCATATTCCCTATATTCGGATGGCGTGATGCTGTATTTTTTCTGAAAAGCACGGAAAAAGGAAGAATATGATCCAAAGCCGGACTGACGAGCTACGTCGTCCAGGGAAAGGTGTTCATCGTTTGACAGAAGCCACAAGGAATAGTTCAATCTCAGGTCGGAAATGTAGGTGGCGACGGTAACTCCAGCTCCCTCACGAATGGCGTCAGCTACATATTTGTCATTGGAGCAGGTTATCCTGACCAGGGTGCTCCTGCCGAAATCACTGTCCGTGAACGGATGCTCCTCTTCCATTAGTGCCGCGATTTTGCGGAACAGGCTCATTTCCCTTGAAAGACTATCTTCGGAGGCAAGCTGCAGAACTTTGGCGGACTTGGTCTCATTTTTCATTGATGTATTTATCTGCTCGTACAAGGAGCGGTTTTTGTGACGGAGCCTGTTGGAATATATGATGTAGGCTGTAACTGTCAAGGCCAGCAAAACGCACAGCAGGACGGAGAACAGCATCATTGTCTGCTGTCTTTTCTTCTGATATTCAATCTTGTCCACTTCATATATCGTGTGGAGTTCACTGATGCGGGTGGAAAAACTCCTTGCATCCAGTGAATCCTCGGCGTGCTCAAGTTCAGAAAGGCAGGAATAGGCTTTTTCCCATTCTCCTTTGTCTGCAAGTATCTTCGTCTTCAGTTCCAGGGCGTTGAGATAATAGGGGAGCAGGTTGTTCTCCTTGAATGCAAGAATGCTGTGCTCACAGGCTTCGAGCGCCTGGGCATATTCTCCCATTGCCCTGTGGTATTTTGCCTTGGCCAAATAGTAGGATTCTATGTCAAGTCCTATGGCAGGATAGATGTATGACTCAGCCTTCTCAAGATGAATTTTTGCGTTCTCCAGCTGCTTTAGGGCAATATAGTCTTCAGCCATATAACTCTGTATGTACAATCTCATACTTTGTCTGTTGAGAATGTCCTCGTCAAGCTGACTGTTTTCATCCATATACTTTTCCAGCAAGGCGTCAGTCTTCCGGCAGGTCGAGATTGATTCGTTATATCTGCCTACGTTGGATTGCGCTCCGAGCAATTCGAGACCGACTATGATTCTGTCCAGTTCCGGAAAACCAGCAGTATATGAATCCATCGCGGCAATTGCATCCTCGTATGCTTTTATTGCTTCAAAATATTGGTTTACAGAGGAATAGATAAGTCCTATGGATAAATATGCATATCCTTGTGAATATTTGTCGAAATCATCATCTGCCTTTTTAAGCATATCTTCCGCTATTGTAAGGGCGGTTTGTGTGCGTCCCTCATCTATATGTCTCTTGATGATGAGGTACTGGGCGTTTGCAAGCCGGACGTCATCGTGGTTTTGCATAAAGGAACAAACGTCTTCGGCTTGGTTCATAAACAGATTCGTGTCATTGAATCGTGAATAATGCTCCAGCAGCGCAAGTTTTGCGGAACCAACAAGATGCATATCCTTGGCTTGCCTGGCATTTTCCTCTGCAAGTGACAGGTATTCGATTTCTCTTTCATTGTCCCTGAACAGTGATGCAAGACGGAAATATATTTGTGCAGACTGTGCCAAAGAAGCATTTCCTGCCTCTTTCAGCAGTTCTTTCTCACGCTCCCATACTTTGCTGTCAAAGGCAGAATCCGGTTTCTTTGCAGGTGCAGTGACCGTAAGCAACAATGCAACCAGGCATATCCATATGTGTAGTGTGTTTTTCATCATCATTATTTGCGCGGATGCTGTCTGTCAAGGCTCTCATGTCCTTGTCTGGTACAATATGCTCAGGATGCACCTTATTATGTCGACATTTGCCCACATACAGGCGCACAGGCACATATGGCAAGTTGCATATATTTTGTGTGAATGTCTTCCTGTCCCATTTTTACGTATTTTATTTGTCCTGGACAAAAGTACGGAATATTTCAAAAAAATCAGCACCTTTGCGGAAACTATAGATCTTCCAGCATCAGAAAATTTCTAAGGTGTAGATGTGTGATACCATTATCGTCATTGCGGGTTACCAATGGGGTCATTGATACTACGTACTTAGGGTAGTTGTCCTTGATCTTGTGTAGGTTTCCGAATTCTCTTTCTCTGGTTGCACCATCAGCTATGATGTATGATGCTTGAACATAAATTCTCTTTGTACCAGCTTTCTTTGTGCAGACGAAATCTATTTCTCCGGCTTGCAGTTGTCCGACATTGACCTTACATCCCAGGCTGATCAAATGCTGATAGATTATATTCTCGATAACCTTTTCTATATCGCCTTCGCGGGTGCCTTCAGCCTGAGCGTTTCTCAGGCCATGGTCTTCAAAGTAAAACTTATCATTGCTTTCAAATAGACGTTTGCCATGAATGTCATATCTGTTCACTTTGTGTATTATGTAAGCATCCTCAAGGTATTTAGCATAGTCTATAATAGTGTCAGCAGAAACGTTAGTTCCCTGGGACTTCATAAATTTTGAAATGTTTGAAGCTGATATGATCTTACCAATATTGTCGGCTATGAAGCTGGTCAGCTTTTCCAAGAATGGCACATTGCGAATATTGTTTCTGGAAATCACATCCTTTAGAAGTACGGTGTTTAAGACATCTTTTTGGTATTCCAATGCATCGTCTTCATCCAATCCGATCCTGACCAGTCCTGGCAGACCGCCAAACTGTATGTATTTGGCGAGGGCATCATCAGAATCCTGCAATTTATGGAACTGCAGAAACTCTTTATAACTCAATGATTGTACGTAGATTTCTTTATATCTGCCACCAATGATAGTGCTGAGTTCTTTGCTCAACATTTTCGCATTACTGCCGGTTATAACAACCTCAGCGTCTGGTTCTGTTATATAGCTTCTGACGGTACGCTCAAATTCTTCGATCTCTTGAATTTCATCAATGAGGATGTAATTCATTTTCCCAGTTTGATAGTGAACGTCAATGTAGGCATTTAGATCTTGATAGGTTTTGATATGGTCAAAAGCCTTCTTTTCCTTATCAATATAGATGATATTGTTATTTTCGTCTTTCGCTTTTATATCACGAATCATTCTAAGCATGTAGCTTTTTCCAACACGCCTTTGTCCTGTTAGAACAATAATAGTATCTTTGCCAAGGTACTTTTCGATTTTGTCTAAATAATTCTGTCTGACTAATATCTCCATATCGTGTATATTTGATAACAACGGCAAATGTAATAAATTTATCGATTATAAAAGATAAAAATCCTAAAATTGGACTCATTTACTTCAGCGAACACTACGGGGCCGGTGAGAACCTCCTTCTGCTTGAACACATACTTACGCACCGGGCGGAACCACTCGGCATTGACATACGAAGTCTGGCCATTCTGAGGACGGACGACAAGAGTGATTATTACAACGAATTCTCAACGGGATAGTCCCAGCAGCCAAGCTGAGGGAAAATTTCTCCTCCGAAACCCTGTTTGAGCTTGTACAGTCCATACATAGGGTGTGATGATCTATGTCGTGGTGGAAGAACTCATCCCTGATGATGGCCCGTCTGAGGGATTTCTTCAAGGAGTCCCTCAATCTTCCATCGCTTCTTTCGCCTGCTTCACGCATTCAATGCAGGTTTTCAGCAATTCATCAAGATTTTCAGATGAGGTCTGACTGCTCTTATATTCCGGCACCACAATGTCAGGGTCGTCATATCCGGACCAGTAATCTTCTTCAATTTCAGGCTCGT
>JBJFDE010000274.1:0-6138 GCA_051889855.1 Candidatus Cryptobacteroides sp.
GGTTTTCTTCATAATTTAGGTTTTTAGCACGTGCAAAAGTAAAAATTTTGCCACAAATAACCAAAAATCGCCACCCTTCACGGAAAGGAATCCGACGTACGCCAATTAAAGCAGCCACCTGCCACAAACATTTCATTTATTCGGCAGGGTAGCTTACTTTTGTGAAAATTAGTGGAAAAATATAAATATGAAAATTTCAGGAACGGGAAGTGTCCTTCCCAGGAAAGTAGTGACAAATGACATGCTTTCAGAATTTCTGGACACCAGCGATGCATGGATTTATCCTCGTACCGGTGTCAAGAGCAGACATGTCATTTCAGATGAGAGATTGGAGGAAATGGCTATCGAAGCAGCCAGGAAGGCTTTGGAAGATGCTTCAATGCAGGCCTCTGAACTGGATTTCATCATTTGTTCCAATGTTGTGAATGAATATATAACGCCTCAGCTGAGCTGTATCATCCAGGGCGGAATCGGGGCAACCTGCCCTTGCATTGACATCAATTGTGCCTGTGCCGGATTCGTCTATGCACTCAATATGGCTGAATCATTCTACAAGGCAGGAAGCGTTAAGAATGTGCTGATCGTATGTGCAGAGGAGCCTACCAGAATGACTGACTGGACAGACAGACGTACATGCGTTCTGTTCGGAGACGGAGCCGGTGCTGTGGTCCTTACCCCTGGTGACAATATCAAAGGTTTCAGCCTTTCAGCCGCAAGCGCCACGGACAAGCTCTATCAGTATCGTACCCTTCAGCCCACCCCTTATATCACCAAGCAGGAACAGGATGTCCCTCTGCAGATGAAAGGACAGGATGTCTTCAAGTTTGCAGTCAAGGCTTCCAGCAGCGACATAACCAAGGTACTCAGGGAGAATGGTGTATCACCGGACGAGGTTGACCATTTCCTTTTGCATCAGGCCAATCTTCGCATAATCCAGACGATAGAATCATTCCTGGAGCAGCCGGCGGAGAAGTTCCCGGTCAATATTGAAGACCATGGCAATTCTTCAAGTTCGTGCTGCCCGATTTTGCTTGACGAATGTCGCAGGCAGGGCAGGTTCAAACAGGGAGACAAGATTGTAATCAGTGCTTTTGGTGCCGGTTTTGTCTCCGGGGCGGTTCTGCTTGAGTGGTAATGATTCAATATCAGGAAAAATTAATATATTTGTCAGATTGTCAAGTCTAAGGATAGAAATTTAAAACGCTTAAAATATGATAAAAAGCAAAATATGTGAAATGCTCGGAATAAAGTATCCGGTATTTCAAGGTGGTATGGCATGGGTGGCAGATGCTTCCCTCGCCGCTGCAGTTTCTAATGCTGGTGGTCTTGGTCTCATCTCATCCATAAATGCAGGCACAGAGGCTGTAAGAAATGAAATTAGAAAATGTAAGGAACTGACTGATAAACCTTTTGGCGTAAATATCATGCTTCAGGCACCTAATGCCGGTGAAATCGCACAGATGGTCATAGAAGAAGGTGTCAGAATTCTTACGACAGGAGCCGGCTCACCTGCACAATATATGCAGGCATGGAAAGAAGCAGGAATCAAGGTGATTCCTGTGGTCGCTTCGGTTGCCCTCGCTCTCAAAATGCAGGCAGCCGGTGCCGATGCCGTTGTTGCCGAAGGTGCTGAATCGGGAGGACATGTGGGTGAACTCCACACCATGCCTCTGATTCCGCAGATTGTCGATGCCCTCGATATCCCTGTTGTCGCCGCCGGAGGTATTTGTGACGGCAGAGGAGCAGCCGCAGCATTTATGCTCGGAGCCGATGCCATCCAGGTTGGAACTCGTTTCCTTTCAGCTGAGGAATGCACTGCACATGAAGAGTACAAGCAGAAGATACTCAAGGCAACTGACATTTCTACAATCGTCACAGGAAAAACCCTCGGCCATCCTGTCCGCTCGCTCAAAACTCCTTTCTCGAAATCTTTTGCAAAGATGGAGTCAGACCCTAACGTAACTCCTGAGGAAATCCTTTCATTCGGCACAGGCGCTCTCCGCAAGGCTGTTAAAGAGGGTGACAGGAACGGAAGTTACATGGCCGGCGAATGTGCAGGAATGGTCAGGAACATAGAGCCTGCAAAGGTCATAGTGGAAGACCTCATCCTGGGCGCAGAAAAAGTAATACGCGAAGCATATTCCAATCTGCTCGCATAATCATTCTTAACCGACAAAAATGAACAGAAGAGTAGTAGTAACAGGTACCGGTGTGATCTCCCCGGTCGGAAACAATGTGGAGACATTTTGGAAAAATCTCCTTGACGGAGTCTGTGGAATAGATTACATCAAAGCATTCCCTACAGACGATTTGCCGGTGCACATTGCCGGTGAGGTCAGGGATTTCAATCCTGCTGAATTCGGAATAGAGCCGGCATTCGCAAGAAAACAGGATAAATACACTGTTTTCGCAGTTGCGGCTGCATTCCAGGCAATGAATGAGTCCGGCCTCAACTCATCGGAGGAGGGCGGAAATATCGATGCCTTCAGATTGGGTGTATATGTAGGCTCCGGAATCGGAGGATTCTCGACACAGGTACGCGAGATGGAGAAGATGATAACAGATGGTCCCAAATGGATTTCTCCTTTATTCATACCTACTATGATTGCCAATATAGCTGCCGGAAATATCGCAATCAGGCACAATGCATGTGGCCCATGTGTACCTGTAGTGACAGCCTGTGCAACTTCAACCAATGCCATCGGAGAGGCATATCGTGCAATCAAGCACGGATATGCCGATGCTATCATCGCAGGTGGTGCCGAGGCTGCCACAATTCCTCTGGGAATCGCAGGATTCGCAAATGCGAAGGCTCTCTCACGTGCCGAGGATCCTAAATATGCTTCACTGCCTTTCAATAAGAACAGGGGCGGATTCGTGATGGCAGAAGGTGCTGCAATGCTCGTACTTGAGGAATATGAGCATGCCAAGGCAAGGGGGGCAGCCATTCTCGGAGAAATCTGCGGATATGGAAACACTTGTGATGCCCATCATGTAACCGCACCAAGACCGGACGGTACAACTCAGGCGGCAGCCATCCGCATGGCCCTTGACGAGGCCGGATACAACAGCGACGACGTGCTTTATATCAATGCTCACGGCACAGGCACAGCTCTGAATGATGTCTCTGAAACCAAGGCATTCAAACTTGCTCTTGGTGATGATGCGTACAAGGCTCATATCAGCTCGACCAAGTCAATGACCGGCCACATGCTCGGAGCAGCAGGTGCTGTCGAGGCCCTGGCATCTATATTGGCATTGAGAGACGGTGTCGTTCCTCCGACCATAAACCTTGACGATCAAGATCCTGACTGTGACCTTGACTATACTCCAAACAAGCCTGTAAAGGCTGACCTAACAATTGCGATTTCCGATTCTCTGGGCTTCGGAGGACACAACGGTTGCATCGCTTTCAGAAAATAAACAGGCTTATGTAAGCCTGCCATGTCGAGCGAAGTCCGAAGGACAGAGTCGAGACATCTTATTAAATAAACTGCTAGATTAACTTATTGATGGATAGAGAAGAATTGAAAAAATATCTTCCACACCGTGAGCCTATGCTCCTTGTGGACGAGATAGAGATAGACCAGGACGGGGTTGCCCATGCAAAATACAGAATCAGGGAAGATGAATTTTTCTGCAGGGGACATTTCCCCGGCAATCCGATAGTTCCCGGCGTGATTCAATGTGAAATCATGGCACAGAGTTGTGCTCTGCTCGTGAAAGATGAGATTCAGGGCAAGACCACCCTGTACAGTGGCATCAACAACGTGCGTTTCAAACACGTTGTAAAGCCTGGAGACCTTTGCGAAATCACCGCAAAGCTGGTCAACAGAAGAGGCCAGATTTTTTTCTGCGAGGCTGTTCTGAAAGTTGACGGCAATCTTTGCTGCAAAGGCGAACTTTCATTCGCACTTGTTTAATTTCGTTTCTTTTTACCGTGGATGGCGTGGTAGGTCTGGACCATCATCTCGTCAAGCATGATGTTCCTGGCCGCCAATACATCCAGGAAAGATGCCACAAGGGGGAAGAGGGCAGTGAACGAGAACACCATCTCCTTTCTGTGTGTAAAGAAATCAATACCTATCCAAACTTGGAAGCCAAGCAGAAGAAGCGCGGCTATGATGCATACTCTCATCTGAAGGAAACGCACCTTGGTGCTGGCAAGAGCCGACACTTGTGCAGTGAACGCCATGATGTTGAGGATGAGGAAGGGAACTTTCTCACGATAGGCTATTGATATTTCTGACCCTTCGGGCCCGATGATGGTTGCAAAATCACAGAAGAACAGAGAAGTCACGAGGATTGTGGCTATTGAAATGTAAAGTATTTGTATTCTGGTCCACATTGTTGTAAAAGTTTGCGACAAAAATAGGAAAATTCATAGATAAAAACTAAATTTAGCCTTCGAATACTAAATTTATGATTTATGAGAATTGCAGAATCAGAACTGATTATCAACTCTGACGGTTCAGTGTTCCATCTACACCTCAAACCGGAGGAACTTGCTGATACAGTGATACTTGTTGGAGATCCCGGACGTGTTGACATGGTCTCCGAATTCTTTCAGGACAAGGAATTCAGACACCAGTCCAGGGAATTTGTCTCTGTCACCGGTCATTATAAAGGGAAGAGGATGACGGTGCTCTCAACCGGTATAGGAACAGACAATATCGACATCGTGATGAATGAACTGGATGCTTTGGCAAATATAGATTTCATCACAAGAGAGCCGAAGGCTCAGAAAAAATGTCTCAACATCCTCCGCATCGGCACATCCGGAGCCATACAGAAGGACATTCCGCTCGGTTCCTTTGTTTTCTCCCACATATCTGTTGGTTGCGACGGCCTTATGAACTGGTATGCGGACAGGGACAAGATAGCAATGCCTCAGATAGAGGAAGCTTTCAAGAAGCATACAGGCTGGAACAAACATCTTCCGGATCCGTATTTCGTCAGAGCTGGAAAACGCATGTCGGATTTGTTCCGGGATTGTACGATTAAGGGAATGACCATTGCTGCATCAGGTTTTTACGGCCCTCAGGGAAGGGTTCTCAGAATGCCTCTTGCAATGCCTGATATGCTTGACACATTCGAGTCGTTCCGCTTTGGTGAAGAAAGAGTTACCAATTTCGAGATGGAAGGATCGGCGGTTGCCGGTATTGCCGCGCATCTGGGCCACAATGCCGGTACAGTATGCTGCATCATAGCAAACCGTCATATCGGCTCAAGCAACCCTGACTACAAGCCGCAGGTGAGAAAGCTGGTTGAGTTGTCTCTGGACAAACTGGCTGAATTGTAAAAGTTAAGGCTGGCAGTTTCCTGCCAGCCTTTTTCTATGCCTGATGGGCGTATTTCTTCTTTGTAGGTCTTCCGATAATCTGTATGTCGAGTCCCTCAATCCTGTAGCCTTTGAAGCGTTTCCTCATCAGCTTTGACTGTATCATTGAGTAAAGCTCATCATCGATGACATCCTTGAATACATGATTGTCAATGTCATACAGATGCATGTGTCCATAGTTGTTCACATCAAAATACATCTTGTTGTTCGAACTCAGCCGGTGATTGTAGATTCCCAGCAAAGCCAGTTGGGAAAGAATATTATAAACGGATGCTGTCGTGACTTTCGTGCCGGTGGCAAGGACCTGCTCAGTGACCATATCGACTGAAGCATGGCCAAGATTCATCATGGCCTGATGGACCGCAAGCCTCTGGGGAGTGGCTTTCAGTGAGTGTTTTTTCAGGAGTATTCTGAATTCCTCCATAGTTGTGCATTTGTGCTGATTCATAGCTATGGGTGTTAAATGGGCAGCAAAAATACAAAAATAGGACATCAAATCAAAATCAAATTATAAAGATTCCAATTTGTACTTTGGGGAAGATGATGAAACAGAGTGGTTTCCTAAAATTTTTAGAATAACTCCTAAAATTTATAGGAGTTGTCGAAATAATTATTACATTTGCAGTGCAGAAATGGTTTTCGAGAATTGTAACAATAAAGAAATATATTATGAAACAAAGACTTACGACGAAAGAGGAGGAGATAATGAATATCTTTTGGGAGCATGGAGAGATGTGTATCAGAGCTCTGTTCCAATATATTCCGGACCCAAAGCCAAGCTATAACACAGTAGGTAC
>JBJFDE010000275.1:0-6134 GCA_051889855.1 Candidatus Cryptobacteroides sp.
TTGTTGCAGTCCATAAATTGAATAATCAAATAAGACTGCAAAGATAATCAAATATTAGATTGATGACATATTGTCCACTCTTATGGACATTCTGTCAGAATTTGGCATCGTTTCAGGTCAAGATAGCGTTTGGCATCTGATTTGACTATCACACAGGCGTTCCCGCGAAAGCGAGAACGACCATCCATCCGATTATGAATGATCGTTCGAACAACGGGGCAGGATATATGTTTAACACTTAATATAGGAGACTATTATTATGACACCTATGAGACGTTACGAACAGAATTGGCTGCCCGAAATCTTCAACGATTTCTTCGCCAATGATTGGATGACCCGTACAAGCGCAACAGCACCGGCCATCAACGTAATAGAAAACGACAATGACTACAAGGTCGAGGTCGCAGCCCCTGGAATGACCAAGGAAGATTTCAAGCTCACAGTTACGGACGACAATTGCCTCGTTCTGACCATGGAGAAGAAAAATGAAACCAAGGATGAGGACAAGAAGAGGAAATACCTCCGCAGGGAGTTCTCTTACAGGAAATTTGAACAGAGCCTTGCTCTTCCTGAAGATGTAAACAAGGATGAAATCAAAGCCTCTGTCAACGACGGAGTCCTCACAATTGACATTCCAAGAATCAAGATCTGTGAGAAACAGCCAGCTGTAAAACAGATTGAGATTCAGTAATCAGGCTTAAGACGGATGCCCGCCTGCCGGAAACGGCGGACGGGCTTTTTCTTTTATGAACGGGTGGCAGTGTCAAGAGCCTCGGAAATATTGATGATGTAATCTCCCATCCTTTCGAGTTCGGCAACGGTGTCGAGATAGAGGGTACTGAAGGCATATTCATCTTCCGTGAGGTCAATCCTTTCGATTCGAGAGAATTCCTCATCACGAAGGCGGTCGCGCAGGCAATTTATTGCCTTCTCATCGTCGATGGCACGGTTCAGGTCAGGACGCGAGCTGTCCGAAGAACCGCTGATTGCATTAATATTGCCAATCATCGTCTGGTAAGCGCTTCTCAAGGCAGTGAGCATGTGGGATATTCCTCTCTGACGTTCCTGTGAAAGCGGAGTTCCCAGACTTTTGATTCTTGACAGGATACGGCTGATGCACTCGCCGCTGTCACCAAGGCTTTCAAGTTCGGAATTAATTCTGTATAAAGCCTTTATCATCTTGGAGGTATTCACACTTACTTCTTCTTCGGTAAGTCTTCCAAGGAATGATGCCACCTCCTTCTCTATATTGTCAGATATTACCTCATACTTCACAAGACGGGCGCGGTGTTCTTCGAAATCACCGTTGCCAAGATTCTCCAGCGCATCTTCAATTATCTGTACCTCTTTTGATGAAATTGTTGCAAAGTGTGCTGTTTCCATAAGGGCCATTGCAGCTCCGAGCTCTGGAGTGGCAACCGGACCGGCACTGATGTATCGTATGTGTTCCTGAGAGTCCTCTCCCTTTTTCTTTCTGTCAGGCAATACTTTGACTACCAGTTTCTCAAGCTGAGGGATGAACCAGACAAGAAGAAGGGTGTTGATGGTGTTGAAAAGGGTATGGAACATAGAAAGACCTACAAGAGGATTGAACTCCCCTACCCAACCTACCACTGCCTTGTCAAGGGCAATGAAAGGCCGGAACAGGGCCAGAGCCCAGATTACTCCGAAAATATTGAAAATGGTATGCGTCAGAGCCGTTCGACGGGCATTGACATTTCCCATTGCAGCCGCTACATTTGCGGTGATGGTGGTACCTATATTCTCTCCCAGTACCATTGCGGCACCCATTTCGAACGGAATCCAGCCCTCGTTCAGCATGATAAGGGTTATGGCCATGGTCGCGCTGGAAGATTGCAGCACAAGGGTAAGGACAGTTCCGAAGAGTACAAAAATCAGCACGCTTCCGAAGCCCCAGCTGGTCCAGTTACGGATGAATGAAAGTACTTCAGGAGTGCTTTTCAAGTCTGGTACAGATGATTTGATGAGTGAGAGGCCGAGGAAAAGCAGTGAAAAGCCTATGATAAACTCACCGATGTTATGATATTTGTCCTTTTTCATCTGCATCAGGATGAAGCCGATGAAGAAAAGAGGGATTGACAGTACCGCTATATCGAACTTGAAACCGAGAATTGATATGATCCAGGCAGTGACGGTAGTTCCTATGTTGGCTCCCATTATCACTCCAATGGCTTGTCTGAGAGTGAGCAGTCCGGCACTTACGAAACTGACTACCAGTACGGTAGTGGCACTTGAGGACTGAATGATGGCCGTGATTCCAAGGCCTGTGAGAACACCTTTGAACGGATTGGATGTCATGGCTCCAAGCAGGGAACGAAGTCGGTTTCCTGCAGCTTTCTGAATGCCGGAGCTCATCATGTTCATCCCATAAAGAAACATTGCAAGTGCTCCGAGAAGAGTAAAAATCTGTGCTATCATAATTATTGACTTTTCATTTCGCCGGCAAATTTGATGCGTTTTCTTCAGGCAAGAAAGGGTTTGGAAAGCTCTTCAATTTGAATTAACAAAGAATTAACACGGGTTTAACACTTCTTTAACATAAGACTGATTATCTTTGCATTATGGAAGAAATTTTAATTGTAGAAGACGAACGGGACATCCGTGAAATCCTGTCTTTCAATCTGGAAAGAGCAGGATACAGGACGGTGGAGGCTTCCACCGCCGAGCAAGGTCTTGAAAAACTGACTCAAAGTACGAGCCTGATACTTCTGGATGTCATGCTTCCGGGGATGTCCGGATTCGAAATGGCCTCCAAAATAAGGGAAGAAGGTTCTCATGTTCCGATTATTTTCCTCACGGCAAGAAGCGCAGAAGAAGATGTTCTGAGCGGATTCAGTTCAGGAGGTGATGATTATATCGCAAAACCTTTCTCTCGTGCAGAACTTCTGGCGAGAGTCAAGGCGGTGCTCAAAAGGACATCTCCTCCGATGCCGACAAAATATGAATGCGGACCGTTAGTCATTGATATTGAAAGCAGTACAGCCCTTCTTAACGGCAAGGAAATCCTTTTTTCCAGAAAAGAATTCGACATACTGGCCTTCCTTATACGCAATCAGGGCAGTTATTTCAGCCGCAGCGACCTCATCAGGGAACTCTGGGTCGATGCTCCCTATGTGATTGACAGGACCATTGATGTCCATATTGCCCATATCCGCACCAAACTCGGCCCCTACAAAGACCTCCTGGTTAGCCGTAACGGCTTCGGATACACGCTGATACCCTGTTGATTATGAAAAAGTTAAGATATTCATACAAACAGATGCTGCTCATATATCTGGGTGCTGTGCTGGGGATATTTGTCCTGGTGGCCTCGATATATGAAATCAGGATTGAAAAGAATTACAAGAAATCCATCCTCACAACAAAGATGGAAGGAATTGCCGACCTTGCAAAAGAAGCAATCAGTTTTTATGGCGAGCCAATCGACGGGCCGAAGATTTATTCAGTGCTGCCAAATGACCAGGACATCAGGCTGACCATCCTCACCAATGAAGGAACGGTCATATATGATTCTGACACACAGGACATTGACTCCAACCACAGCGACAGACCTGAAATCATCGGATGCCGGAACGGGCAGAGCGGCTGGGCAATAAGGACTTCAGAAACCAACCAACGAGAATACTGCTATCTCGCCAAGGCCTACGAGGATTGCATGATAAGGATAGCTCTTCCTTACGAGCTGGACATCAAGCACTTCCTTCGTCCGAACACTTTTCACCTTCTGATTTCCGTAGTTCTCCTTCTTGCCGTACTGGTTGCAATCGGAATGGCTATGCTGAAGAATTACAAACAGCTGGAAGAGGCCATTGCAAAAGTGGAAAATGAAAAGAATGAAAACAGAAGGATGAAGCACGAGATGACACACAACATCGCTCACGAACTACGTACTCCGGTCAGCAGCATGAGGGGCTACCTTGAAGCGCTCGTGGATTGTGAGGACCTGGATGGTGAAAGGCAGAAGTTGTTCATTCAAAGAGCCTACCTTCAGTCATTGAGACTCTCAGACCTTCTTAGGGACATTTCCATCGTTACCAAGATTGAAGAAGCACCTGATCTGATTAAAGTAGAGGAACTATGCTTGAAGGATATTCTCACCGGTGTGCTTGATGAGTTCAGTGAGAAGATGAAAGAACGCGGAATGGCCGCTGTCAATCTGCTTGGGGATGACAGCAGGATTATAGGCAGTCCGAGTCTTGTCTATGCCATATTCAGGAATCTTGTGGAAAATAGCTGCAAATATGCCGGCAAAGATACAATGATTACTGTCCGTTCGGAGAAAACTGAAGGCGGAATGATACGCGTTTTGTACAAAGATAGTGGCAAGGGCGTGAACCCTGCCATGCTTGAGCGCATATTCGAGCGATTTGTCAGAATTGATGCCGCCTCCGGCACCGATTATCGTGACGATGTAGGCAGCGGCCTTGGTCTGTCAGTGGTAAGGAACGCCGTCCAGTTCCACGGCGGTCAGATATCGGCACACATCCCGCCTGAAGGCGGCCTCGAATTTGACTTCACTCTGAATCAGACGAGTGTCATTGCATGATGACAGTTTTGGGAAAAGTATATTACCTTTGTAAAAAAAGGAGAATGAAGAAAGTTTATTTTGCCGGCTCAATCCGCGGAGGAAGGAACGACGTCGAATTATATCAGAGAATAATCAGACATATTTCAAAAACTGAGAAGGTTCTGACCGAACACATAGGCAGCAGTAATATTGATGCAGATGAGAAGGATTTGACAGACAGGGACATTTATGAGCAGGACACCGCCTGGCTCCGTGAATGTGACCTGGTCATCGCAGAGTGTACCAATGCTTCTCTCGGAGTCGGATATGAAATGGCATATGCGGAACTTCACAAGAAACCTGTCCACATTTTCTACAATAGAAACAGAACACGGCTCTCAGCCATGCTCGCAGGAGATTCATACTTCCACGTGCATCCATACTCTAATGAGGAGGAGCTGTTCGTTAAGCTGAGCGACATCCTCCTTTGCCCTTGCTCAAAAACGGGTTACCCAAGATTTGGAAACTGCGAGAAATAAAAAATTACCATCCACAGGCAATATGCCTGTGGATGGTAATTTTCGATTTATTAAAGAATTATTAAAAAAGATAACGTACTCCGATTGTAACTGCAGCCAAGCCATTAGCCCAAAAGGCTGCACCTTTTTGTGCTGTTTCTGCAATATTATAAGTATATGCTCCTATCAGAGGACGCCAATCAACAGACAACTGCATAGGGAACCAAAAATCATAGGATACACCTACATGTCCTGCCGCACCAGCAAGAAGGCCGCGATAACCCCAAAGGAATCCTGCGCCTGCTCCGACACCCATTTCCCAATCCCATTTACCTTTATTATTCCATGGAATCTGTGTATTGAATGGATTAATCCAATCGTATGTACCCTGAACACTGATACCGGCGAATGCAGGAATTGACAGATTCAAATCAAGCATATTCTTCTGTCCGAGTGTGTGCTGATATGAAACATCCATTCCATAACCGATGTTGACTCCGATTGCCCTTGGCTGGGCATAAGACGACACTGCAAATGCAAATGCAAGAACAAGTGTCAGCAAAAATGATTTTTTCATATCTATATTATTTTTGTAGTTCCGAAATAGCTTCGCAAATATACCCAAATTGTCATTATTGTATGTTGCAATATAGGCAAAAATTATGTTTCAAAATCGGAAAAAATCCTATCTGAGAGGGTTATAACAGGGTTCCAAAATCATAACGTTGTATTTATCAGGCATTTCCTGAATCAGCGTTCCATAAAGTCGGAGAGGTACCAGTTATTGCAGTAAAATTTCTCCAGGCAGTGACTCTTGAACGATAACCTGCCCGGTAGAAGATATCCTGTATATTTTCCAGGCTGCCGGATTTAAGTTCATTGCATACATAATTCACACGAATCCGGTTAATCATATCAGAGTATGACTGATACCCTGAAGCCTTGATGGCTTTCTGAAGATAATTGGAATTCGTTCCCAGAATTTTGCACAAGTCGTCCCTTGTCAGATCCGGGTTCTGCCAAATGTCAGGATTGTCCATGGATTCCTGAAGTCTTTCCTTCAACGTCTCCATCGTATCTTTTGCAGA
>JBJFDE010000276.1:0-6123 GCA_051889855.1 Candidatus Cryptobacteroides sp.
ATACCGACAATATCATCGGTATCGTAGCCCTTGATAATTTCCGTTATGAGATTTCAGACGAAGAGATTGCGGAAAGAATTGCGGCTCTCTCACCTGCGCTTCAGGAGCACAGCTACATCGCTTCCATGAAAGAGGCTGTCCAGGCACGTATTGCAACTTCAGAAGGCAAGATGTTCACTGATTTCACAGTCGAGACAGTTGTCGGAATGACCAGAAGCATCCCTCCTCAGCCGAAATACAGCACAGTCAAGTTCTCTGACTATGTCGGCAAAGGCAAATATTTCCTCGTTGATTTCTGGTCACCATGGTGCGGCCCTTGCAAACGTGAAATGCCGAATATCAGGGCGATTTATGACAAATATCACGGCAAGAATTTCGATGTGCTGAGCATTGCCGTTTGGGAGCGTCAGGGACCTGAAGTGACTATCGACACTGCTGCCGAACTCGGAATGATTTGGAACCAGATCAACAACGCCGGCAGCGTTTCTACCGAAATCTACGGCATCGAAGGCATTCCTCATATCATGCTCATCGGTCCGGACGGCACCATCCTCAAGAGAGGCCTCTTCGGAGAAGAGATAGAAGCTGTTGTGGCTGAATATCTTGACTGATTTTTGTCAGGTCATAGAACGTGACACTGAAAGAAAAAATAGCATTGTTTCCACATTCCCCCGGAGTCTATCGCTATTACGACTCCGAGGGGAATGTCATTTATGTCGGCAAGGCAAAGGACTTGCACAAAAGGGTGGCCCAATACTTCGTGCCGGCGGACAGACTGAACCGCAAGACTGCCGTTATGGTATCAAAGATTGCCGATGCGCAATATACGGTCGTGGAATCTGAGGCAGATGCCCTTCTGCTTGAAAACAACCTCATCAAGCAGTACAAGCCCCGCTACAACATTCTCCTGAAGGACTCGAAGACCTATCCATGGATATGCGTCAGTGCCGATTCTTTCCCACGGGTTTATCTCACCCGCAGGGTGGTCAGGGACGGCTCCCGCTATTTCGGTCCCTATAGCAGTGTGATGCATGCCCGTAGCCTTCTGGAATTCTTCCAGGGCATCTACCCCTTGCGTTCCTGCAACCTGAAAATCACCTCCGATGCCATTCTCCGGCACAAATTCCGTCCTTGTCTGGACTTCCATATCGGCAAATGCAAGGGCTGCTGTGTCGGGAGCATCTCCGAACAGGAATATGGCGAAAATATCGATGAGATTGTCCGCCTTCTGCGAGGCGGGGGCAGGGAAATCATCCAGCACTACCGAAGCCTTATGATGCAGGCAGCGGAAAGCCTTGACTTCGAGCAGGCCAATATTTATAAGGACAAGATGCAGTCAATCGAGAACCATTACAGCAAATCGGTGATTGTCAATTCGACTATCGGGGACGTGGATGTCTTCTCCCTGGTCTGTGATGCTACGGAGGCATTTGGCAATTTCCTGAGAATCAGAGGGGGAGCAGTGGTTCAGTCGCTCAATCTCGGTTTCAAGCTCGTGATGGATGAGACTCCGGAAACGGTTCTGGGCATGTTCATAGGAGAGATTCGCACCAAGTTCGGTGTCCTTGCGAGAGAAGTCATTGTGCCTTTCATGCCTGATTTCACCATGGAAAATGTTGAATTCAGGATACCGGTACGCGGTGACAAGCTTGCACTGCTGGAGCTGAGCGCGAAGAATGCCAAGGAGATGAGATTCAATTCCCTCAAGCAGAAGGAACATACCGATCCTGAGCAATATACACAGAAGGTCCTTGCGGAACTTCGTGATGCTTTGGGAATGAGGGTGCTACCGGAACATATCGAATGTTTCGACAACTCCAATATCCAGGGAACCAATCCCGTAGCTTCATGTGTCGTATTCCGGGATGCCCGCCCATCAAAGAAGGATTACCGCCATTTCAAGATAAAGACCGTCGTGGGTGCAAATGACTATGCTTCGATGAAGGAGGTGGTCAATCGCCGTTATTCCCGTATGCTTGAGGAAAATCCTGATGACCTGCCTCAGCTCATTGTAATCGATGGTGGAAAGGGCCAGCTTTCCTTTGCTTATGAGGCCCTTGCGGAACTCGGCCTTACTGAGAAACTTATGGTTGTCGGTCTTGCCAAGAGGCTCGAAGAGGTCATCAGAGTTAGCGACCCATACCCTTTGTTTATTGACAGGAATTCGCAGGCCCTGAAAGTCCTGCAGCAAATTCGTGACGAGGCTCACCGTTTCGGCATCACATTCCATCGTAATCTTCGCAGCAAGGCTCAGATTGCTTCTGCTCTGCGCGAGATTCCCGGAGTCGGTGAAAAGACTGAGCAAAGGCTCATTCTGCGCTTCGGAAGCGTGGCCCGTATTGCAGCTGCATCCGAGAAAGAGGTCGCAGAGATTGTCGGGCCTAAACTCGCCGCCACCGTTTTGGAATATTTGAATCATGAAAAGCAATAGAATCCTTAACTTATACGACTGGTTCCTTATTTTGGGAGTCACCGTTTCATCCTTGATTTACTCTGTTTATTCGGTCATTTCCGGAGATGCCGCTCTTGGTGACACAGTGCTTGGGGCAGTTGCCGGCATTGCTGGCGTGTTCTGCGTGGTGCTGGTGGCCAAGGGAAGTATATGGAATTATTTGTTCGGAGTCGTGAATGTGTCGCTTTATGCGTGGATTTCCTATAATGCGGCCTTGTATGGGGATGCGGCGTTAAATGCGTTTTATTATTTTCCCATGCAGTTCATCGGATGGTGGCAGTGGAGGAGGAGGGGGGAGATCTCTCCGCGCGCTTTGCTTGGTCGGGGTGACAGGGAAGAAAGGGTTGAAAGGGGAGAGGCGGATGTTGTAAAGGCGAGACGGTTGAAATGGCCTGCGAGGATAATTCTCGCCATCGGATGTTCCGTGGCTGTTGTCGCTTGTGGCTTTGCCCTCAGACACTTCGGCGATCCTCAGCCTTTCAAGGACTCTGCAACGACTGTGCTGAGTATCGTTGCCCAGGCTCTCATGGCTCTTGCATTCATGGAGCAGTGGGTGCTCTGGATCATCACCAATGTCCTCAGTGTAGTCATGTGGAGCATTCTCGCAATCCGTGGTGAGGCCCATGCAGGTCTTATGGTGATAATGTGGATATTCTACCTTCTCAATTCTGTCAATGGATTGAGAGTCTGGCTGAAACTCAGCCGCAAATATTGACAATTAGCCTCAAATTAGGGCACTTATGCCACCTAATAGGGCTAAAATTTTTATTTTTGGAAAATATTTACTTATTTTGCACCGATTTTTATAGCGAAATATTACGTGTATTAAATACTGAATTATTAATTAAAAATTTAACGTTATGGCAAACATAGCAGAAGATGTAAAGGCAATCATCGTTGAGAAATTGGGCGTTGATCCTTCAGAAGTGACTGAAACAGCAAGCTTCACTAATGACCTCGGAGCTGATTCACTTGATATCGTAGAGCTTATCATGGATTTCGAGAAAAAATTCAACATTGAGATTCCTGATGATGATGCTGGCGACAAGATCGCAACTGTAGGCGACGCTATCAAGTACATAGAGAACAAAGTAAACGCTTAATTCTCCAATTGCACAAAAATAATTGAGGCTGGCCATATCGGTCAGCCTCAATTTATATATGATATTACATGCAAAATCTTTTTGCCGGCCTCAATTATTTCATTGGCAATGAGAATGTGAACTTTAGCACAGGATGCTCTCCGATTGATGTCTCAGGCCCGTTCAGGATACAGTTGTAATACCTGTCCTTATCCAGCTCAGTTGAGGTTGTCGTACTTGATGACGAACTTCCGCTCATATACTGGGCCATCATCAGATAATTGTAATAGTTATTGTAGCCATAACCATAATTGTTGTATCCGCCATAGCCATAGCCGCCGTAACCGTATCCGCCATACCCGCCATATCCGCCATACATCATATTATAATATTGGGCGTACATCAGATTGTCATAATAGCTCGAATCGTAATTGCTTGTAGTAGTGGTTGTCTCTTCATGCATGATGAGGAACCAGACATCCTTGGCTTCAAGTTTCTTCTGATAATCTGAGTCAGTGTTGTCAAGCTTGAGAATGCTCTGGAAATGGTGGCTCAGGTCAGGACAATACATGCACAGGGACCTGTTGATGTCTCCCTGATTCTCGCTCTCTATGCTTGAGTCGGTAAGTCCTGCATAAGACACGTAGTTTCCTTCCTCGCTGGTAAGCCTGATTGTCGGGCTGAGGATAGGAGGAAACAGTTCTATACCATCATATCCGCCATCAAGATTTGCCACATCGTAAGGAAGAAGTACTGTGGCTTTGTTTATGACTACATTGCTGAAATCCGTCATATTCTCATTTCCGAGCTCCTTCCTGATGGCCTCTTCCATCAGTTCTCTTACAGCAGAAGCCTTGATGACTGGCTTCAGGCCGCTTCCTCCCTCGATTATCATTTTCTCTTTAGGGATGTATGACTTTCCATCCGGCGCATCAGGGGCAGACGGATGATAATTCTCGCTGTTGTTGAATGCATATTGAGTCGGAAGCGAACTTGATGAACTGTCCACGAATGAAGATGGGCCGAAGAGGAAAACGAAGGTTGTATCGACGTCCTTTCTGACTGTTCCGTCCTCTTTCTCGTAATCAGCGGTAATTTTCAATTCCGCATAATTGCCTGTTACATAGCCGTATGAATCACTTTCAAGTGCTATGTCAAACATGTTGATTCTGCCACCCTTGGATATTGGGTCATCACAAGTGATGTAGATACCCGGAACAGTTTCCACAAAATGAGCGAGGGTGTCTTTTTTAGAATTCTTGATCTTTTCTACGAATCTCTCGGCGAATCTGGTGCTGAATTCAAAAGAAAGGGAATCGCCACCGTCATATACAGGAATACCTGATGTAATCTTTTCCTCAAGGTTCACATATTCCTCAAGAGCCTTTCTTGAAGTAAGGTCACTGGTATAAAGTATGGTGGTGTCGAGCTGCTTTTTCAACTCATACACATAAACATTCTGGAGAATATTCCTGTCACTTTCCCTTGCAATGGATACGGTATCCCTCACTGCATTGAAGAAGAATTTCCTGACTCTTGTGTTTTCTCCCAGGTCAATCTCATTGTCAACAGGAATGATTGTAAAACTTGTGCTTCTCCTGCTGATGCCGTTTTCGTCGCTGATGCTTCCGAATGTGAAACGCCTGCTGCTATATGCAGAAAGGCTGTCCGTCGGTTTGAGGACAATGTCTCCTGTACGGAATTCTATCGGGTCCGGTACGAATACATCCCATTTCTGGTCGTCAGGAATGAGGTTCTCTCCAAGATGTTCGTTGATTTCAATGCAAGACACGGCCCCGAGCAACACAGCTCCGAGGACTGAAAGACGGCCGACTTTGCCGAATAAACCTAAACTCATTGTATATTGTCGTAAAAACTGTTGTAATCTTCTATATATGAGCCACTGGAAACAGCCTCGGCATTGAATTCAAGTACAGGTTTGCCCGATTCCTTGCAGTATGATGCCAGCTCCTGTGGTATATCCTGTGAGCCCATTATGACTCCGTCGGAATAGCAGACGGCCATTTTTGCAAGATTTATGCCTGTTGGCTCGGCAAGCAATTCCACGTCCTTTTCTGAAATGCCTCCGAACAGGATTTTTTCCTTCATATCCTCCGGGAAACTCTCCATCGGAGTGTCATCATATATGGAGGTGATGATTTTGCTGTTTGAGAATATCGGGTCGTCAATATACGCTTTCTTCAGATAAAGTGGCAGAACCTGTGAAATCCAGCCATGGCAGTGGATGATGTCCGGAGCCCATCTGAGTTTCTTCACGGTCTCGAGTACGCCTCTTGCGAAGAAGATAGCCCTTTCACCGTTGTCTTCGAAGAATTTTCCGTTCTCATCCCTGAATATGCTTTTCCTGTGGAAATAATCTTCATTGTCGATGAAATAAACCTGCATCCTGGCAGCGGAAATGGATGCTACCTTTATGACGAGTGGCCTGTCAACATCGTTTATGATGATGTTCATGCCCGAAAGTCTGATTACCTCATGAAGCTGGTTCTTCCTTTCGTTGATGCATCCGTAACGGGGCATGAATGACCTGATTTCCTTTTTCCTTTCCTGAATGCCCTGCGGAAGGTA
>JBJFDE010000277.1:0-6096 GCA_051889855.1 Candidatus Cryptobacteroides sp.
TAATCTGTCCCATCCAGTAATGGTTGCTGATGCGGCTCTCAGGAATATTCTTCTTCAGATTCTCCTTTGCCATATCAACCTGAGTCTGAGTAGGACCTTCCTCTGCAAGCTTCTTCAAACCTTTGACTGCAAGGGCGCAGAGTTTGTCTGCAGACTCGACGTTGGTGTCAAACTGAACCTGAACCAAGGCCTTGTCAAGATCCCTTTCATAACCGATGTATGTACCTGCACCATAAGTGCCGCCTTCTTCCTCGCGGAGGGTCTCGGTGTAAATCATGTCAAGGATGAATTTCGCAGCCTCAAGAGTAGCTTCTTTTGCAACAGTACCATCCACGTCAGCATTGTAAACCTGGATTACGCTTGCCTTTGGAGTCTGCATCTGTGCAGCGAAATGATCGATAACCTCTCCCTGTGCGATAGTTGGAATAAGGCTTCTGTCAACCTTAGGAGCCTTGCCCTTAGGAAGTGAACCCATATATTTCTCAACCATTGGCTTGAGAGTGTCAAGGTCAACATTGCCGACGATTACCAGAGTAGCGCCTGCTACGTTGTTGAACAGTCTCTTATAAGCATTCGCCATGATCTGGAGGTTTGCTTTTGCAAGACTTGTCTCATCAAGGAGTATCATCCTCGGGTTGTTGGAGTAAAGGGTTTTCTGAGCATGAACCTGGAAGATATACTGAGGATTGAGAAGGATGTTAGGAAGCACAGCCTCGATCTGACCGATGGCGTTTGCATATTCCTGCTCATCAAATCTCATGTCGGTGAAAGTCAGATACATGAGCTGAAGCTGAGTCTCAAGGTCTTTTGGCTGGCAACTTCCGCTGATGCCGTGCTGGATGCCACCGATGAATGGCGCTGCAGAGGCATATTTGCCGGCAAGCATCTTGTTCAAAGTCTGTTTAGGGAATTTGCTTACACCGGCAACTGAGTTGAATACCTGCCATACATTGTCCTCGAATGAGTAAAGCTCCTCTTCAGTAAGCAAAGTGCGTCCACCTTCCTTGTAAAGGTTGAATGAAATCTGGTCTTTCTTGAAATCTGTAGGTTTTACAACCACTTTGAGACCATTCTTGAGAGTCCATACGGTTGTTCCGTAAACACCTTCAGCTTCCTTGACAACTTTGCCTCCTTTGAGTTTGCTTGCGTCAAGCAGAGGCTCATTGCTGGTTTCTTCCTCGTTTGCAGCAATTTCAGCAGCCTTGACTGCACCAAGGATTGCTTTCAATGCCTCAGGGTCAGGATTTGCCAGACCTTCTTTTTCAGGACCATTGTATATAATGGTAATATATTTGTCTTCCATGAAGTTCTGTGACATCTGTCCCATCATCTGCCTGATGATGTCTGCGTTGATTTGTGAGCACATTGCCTTTACAAGTTCAAGCTCCATTTCAGGGTTGAGGACAGGCTCGTTGTCATAGAAATTCCTGAGGATAGGCCTGATGAATTCAGGGTTCTTGCGGCTTGAAGCACCTTCAACTTTCTTTTCATAATAGCTGATGATATTGTCTTTTGCACGCTGAACTTCACCCTCAGTGAAGCCGAATCTCTTCAACTTTTCGATTTCTGTCATGAACGCAGCGAATGCAGGGATGGCCTCTCCTTCCTTGAAGGTGAGATTTCCCATTGCTGCATCACATTCATTGCAGAGACCTCCGAAGCCGAAACTTGCGCTCAGGAATGGAGATGCAGGATCTGCTGTGATGTCATCGAATCTTTCGCTCATGATTTGTGAAACGAAACTGTTTATCAGGTCGATGGTGTAACCCACATTGGTGTTCTTCATTTCCTTAGGGAAGGCCTCAGTCTTCCAGAGGATTTCAAGTGAAGAAGCCTGGGCCTCGGCATCAGTGATGATTGCAACAACAGGCTCTTCGTTGAACAGAGGCATGTGAACAGGTTTCACTGTTGGAGTCTCAGGTGCAGGAATGTCGCTGAAAATTGTTTTAATCTTCTCTTCAACGAGCTTTACGTCTATGTCTCCTACTACGATAAGTGCCTGATTGTCCGGCTGATACCATGCTTTATAGAAGTTGACAAGGCTTTCCGGATTGAAGGTTTTGAGCTGCTCTTCAGCTCCGATGAGAGTCCTTTTTGCATAAGGAGTACCGGCGAAATAGTAAGGAAGAGTCTTCTCGAAAGATCTCCAGTCCGCAGTCCTTCTTGTCCTTCTTTCCTCAAGGATGACACCCCTTTCTGCGTCAATCTCTGCAGGATCGCAGGTCACGAAATGAGAATAGTCGTGCATGATAAGAAGGCATGAGTCAATGATGCTCTCACGTACGATTGGAATGTTGTTGAGCATGTACTGGGTCTCTTCGAAACCGGTTGATGCGTTGATGTTGCGACCGAACTCTGCACCTATGCTCTGGAGGTAGTTGAGCAGGTTCTTGCCAGGGAAGTTTTTCGTTCCGTTAAAGCACATGTGCTCAAGAAAGTGTGCAAGACCGTCCTGGTCGTCGGTTTCCTGAAATGCTCCTGCATCTGTGGCGAGATAGAACTCTGCCCTCTGTGCAGGCTTGTCGTTGTGAAGGAGGTAGTATCTGAGTCCGTTTGGAAGCTGTCCTGTGACGATGGCTTCATCATTCGGAAGTTGCATAACCCCCTGCGCTGCAGCTGTCAAAGCTATGAAAGCGGCAGCGATGAACATAAAGATTCTTTTCATTTTAAGTGTATTGAGTAATTGTATTTGTTCATTAGACTCCAAAATAGCCTAGAAACTACAAATATATATCAAAAATCTTCAATTAGCCTGTTTTTTTATAAATTTGTCTCTCCGGAAAGGCTAGCATTATGTTTGAAGATTTCAAAATATCTGTTTTTATGAAGGTGGCTTCCGAAGGAAGTTTCACCAAGGCTGCGACCTCATTGGGGATTACCCAACCTGCCGTCAGCCAGAATATTTCCGAGCTTGAGAAACAGGCAGGGGTGAAACTTTTCAATAGGGAAAAGGGGAGTGTCACCCTTACGGACTATGGTCGGCTTCTTCTTGAATATGCATTGAAAATCACTGCTTTAAGTGAGTCTGCAGACAGACTTTTCACTCAACTGCCGGCTGCTAATCTGACAGTTTTCGCTTCGGATGAGATTTGGCAGCACATCCTTTCCCCAGTTCTTTCCAATTTCAGCAGGATTCATCCCCAGATAGTCTTCCGGCGTACCTCAGCAAGGGAATGTGACCTTGCCGTGGTCATGGTTCCTGCATCATCTTCTGCTCCGGTTCCGAATTCCATTGCCAAGGTCAGGATGAGTATTTGTACAGCTTCATTGGAGAAAAGTCTTAATTTCGATTTGCTTTATTTGCCATCGGAGTCATTTGCACGCACCAACACCTGCGCCCTTCTTCGGGGCCTTCTGGCCGACATATCTTTGGTGTAATATATTCAGCAAAAATCTAATAATCGTTGAATTGTCATCCAAATAACAGACGATTTATAGTTGAATTGTCATCTCGACTGAGCGAAGCGAATGGAGAGATCTTATAAAATTAAAGAGGTGACCTTCAGGCCACCTCTTTAATGTATGTTGTCAGCAATTATTTGCCGGCAAGTCTCTTGTAAGTTTCAAGACGAATCTTGGCAAACTCTTCAGTCTTCTGGAGAAGCTCACCAGCCCTTTCAGGGAACATCTTGTAGAGGGAAGCGAAACGAACCTCACCTTTGAGGAAGTCCTGGAACTTGCTCCAGTCAGGCTCCTTGCTGTCGAGAGTGAACGGATTCTTGTCTGTTCCCTCAAGAGCAGGGTTGAACCTGTAAAGGTGCCAGTAACCGCACTCTACAGCGAGTTTCTCCTCTTTCTGGCTAAGACCCATACCAGCCTTCAGACCGTGGTTGATACATGGAGCGTAAGCAATCACGAGTGACGGACCGTCGTAAGCCTCTGCCTCTTTGATAGCATTGAAGTACTGAGCAGGAGATGCACCCATTGCAACCTGTGCAACATATACATAACCGTAGCTCATAGCCATCATTCCGAGGTCTTTCTTGCGTACTCTCTTACCTGAAGCAGCAAACTTGGCGATAGCTCCTGCAGGAGTAGCCTTTGAAGACTGTCCGCCGGTATTTGAGTAAACCTCAGTATCAAGAACGAGGATGTTCACATTCTCACCTGAAGCGAGTACGTGGTCGAGTCCGCCGTATCCGATATCGTAAGATGCACCGTCACCGCCGATGATCCACTGGCTGCGTGCAGGGATAAATGTCTTGTACTCAACGAGCTGTTTGCAGATGTCGCAGCCGCAAGCCTCGCAAAGCGGGATGAGTGCGTCAGCAACCTCGCGGGTAACCTTTGCATCGTTCCTGTTCTCAAGCCACTTGGTGAAGAGGTCCTTCATTTCGTTTGAGCAGCATGAGCAAGCAAGTCCTTCTTCCATAAGGCGTGCAACAGTTGCGCGTGCCCTGTCAGAACCGAGTTTCATACCGAGACCGAACTCGCAGAAGTCCTCGAAGAGTGAGTTTGCCCAAGCCGGACCGTGTCCGTTTGCATCCTTGCAATAAGGAGCTGCAGGGAATGATGCACCGTAGATTGAAGAACATCCGGTAGCATTTGCAACCATCATGTGGTCACCGAAGAGCTGGGTAATGGTCTTGATGTATGGAGTCTCACCGCAACCTGCGCAGGCACCTGAGAACTCGAACAGAGGCTGGGCGAACTGAGCGTTCTTGACGTTTGCAGCCTTGTTCTGAACACCGTCCTTATAGCCTACGTGTGCGTGGAGGTAGTCGAATTCAGCCTGTTTTGCAGCCTGAGTATCAAGCGGTTTCATAACGAGAGCCTTCTCCTTAGCAGGACAAACGTCGGCACAGTTGCCGCAACCTGTACAATCCATTACTGAAACTGAGAGAGCGAACTTGTACTCTTTGAATACAGCCTTGCCCTGCTGAGTCTTGATGCCTGCAGGAGCTGCAGCTGCCTCTTCGTCAGTAAGAAGGAACGGACGGATTGCTGCGTGAGGGCAGACAAATGCACAGTTGTTACACTGGATACAGTTGTCAGCCTGCCACTCAGGAACTTTAACTGCAACGCCACGTTTCTCGTAAGCTGTTGTGCCGGCAGGAATTGTACCGTCAGCCATGTCCTTGAATGCGCTTACAGGAAGAGTGTCACCGCACTGTGCGTTCACAACGTCAGCGATTTCTTTTACGAATGCAGGAGCGAGACGGTCCTTGTTAGGGTTCTCGAATTTTGCTGTAATATCTTTCCAGTCTGCAGGAATCTCGACCTTGGTGTACTCGCCACCTCTGTCAACTGCAGCGTAGTTCATATTGACAACGTTCTCACCCTTCTTGCCGTAAGACTTCACGATAGCTTTCTTCATGTATGAAACAGCCTCCTCGTAAGGGATGATGCCTGTAATCTTGAAGAATGCGCTCTGGAGGATGGTGTTGGTCCTTCCGCCGAGTCCGATTTCAGCAGCAATCTTGGTTGCGTTGATGATGTAGAGGGTGATGTTCTTCTTTCCGATGATAGCCTTTACATGGTCAGGAATTCTCTTGAGAGTTTCTTCCTCATCCCAGAGGCTGTTCAGAAGGAGGGTACCGTTCTCCTTGATGCCCTTGAGAACGTCATATTTTGTAAGATATGACGGAACGTGGCATGCAACGAAGTCAGGAGTGCTCACAAGATAAGGAGCCTTGATTGGAGAGTCTCCGAAACGGAGGTGTGAGCAAGTGTATCCGCCTGATTTCTTTGAGTCATAGTCGAAATAGCCCTGGCAATATTTAGGAGTGTGGTCACCGATAATCTTGATGGTGTTCTTGTTAGCACCGACAGTACCGTCTGAACCGAGTCCGTAGAATTTGCACTCTGTTGTACCAGGTTTAACGATTGAGATTTCCTCTTTTGCAGGGAGTGACTTGAATGTAACGTCATCCACGATTCCGATTGTGAATCCATCCTTAGGCTCAGAAAGTTCGAGGTTCTCGTAGATTGACACAATCTGTGCAGGAGTTGTATCCTTAGATGAGAGACCGTAGCGGCCGCCGATTACCATTGGTGCGTTCTCCATGCCCTGGAAGATTGCCTTGATGTCGAGGTAGAGAGGCTCTCCGAGAGCACCCGGCTCTTTTGTCCTGTCGATGACAGCGATTCTCTTGA
>JBJFDE010000278.1:0-6082 GCA_051889855.1 Candidatus Cryptobacteroides sp.
CAGAGCGTGGTATCACAGAGCCTACTCCTACCTTCTCAGCTTGCTTCGGTGCAGCGTTCCTTTCACTCCACCCAACCAAATACGGTGAGGAGCTCGTCAAGAGAATGCAGGCTGTAGGCGCTAAGGCTTACCTTGTAAACACTGGATGGAACGGTACTGGAAAACGTATCTCAATCCGTGACACCCGCGGTATTATCGACGCTATCCTCGATGGTTCAATCGAGAAGGCTCCAACCAAGAAGATCCCTTACTTCGACTTCGAGGTTCCTACCGAGCTTCCTGGCGTTGACCCAGCTATCCTCGACCCACGCGACACTTACTCATGCGCTTGCCAGTGGGAGGAGAAAGCTAAAGACCTCGCTGCACGTTTCATCAAGAACTTCAACAAGTTCACTGGAAACGACCTCGGCAAGGCTCTCGTAGCTGCTGGTCCTAAGCTCTAATCGATGATGTCGATAGAAATTAAGCCGGTTGATTTTTCAACCGGCTTTTTTATTGTGTAAAACGGGAACGATGCTGTCTATAAAGTCTGTCATGTCGAGCGAAATCCGGAGGATGTAGTCGAGACATCTATTGATAATCAATGAATTATCAAGATCTCTCCATTCGCTTCGCTCAGTCGAGATGACAATTTAAGACTTTTTAGTCAGCCGACCAATGCGACAAGTCCGGAAAACGCCATGAAACCGTAGATGATGCGGCGAAGAAGGTCCGGATTTATCCGATGGAAAATGCGGGCTCCGATCAGCAGGCCGATGAGAACACCTGCTATGCCAACACACCAGGCCCCCAATACACAGGGAGTCACGAAGCCGTGTCCGGCACGATAGATTGTCATCATTGTATTTCCGATAAGAAAATACCATTGGGTGATGGCCATATATTCAATCTTATCCTTGGAACATCCCAGAAAATAAATGACAGCCGGAGGACCCTGCATGGCAAAAAGTCCTCCCATGACTCCGGAAAGCATTCCCATTGAAATCTGCACGGTCATGGTCGGTTTCAGAGTGAATTTGCCATTGAGGAACATGAAATACAAGCTGATAAGAATCATGATTCCACCAAGGATGCGTTTCAGGATTGAGCTGTCTATATGCTTGACCATCAGCACGGAAAAGAAAGAGACTATGATGAACGTAACCAGAATGGGAATCAGTTTCTTCCATGGGACATTCTTCACCATGTGAATGGCCGGAATCAGGGCAGTAAAAATAGCCAGTAGGCCGGAAAGAGCTGTTGCCTCACCGAAAGAAGGCATGATGAAAGGAAGCACCATCATAATGAATATTCCGAAGCCGAAACCGCAAACCCGCTGCGTCACGCTGGCACCAAGAGCCATAAGGAATATCACTATGTATGAAGTAATGCTCATCCGCAATCCCAATTAAAAATCAGAAGCCTTTGCAAAAATAATGAATATTTTGCAAAGGCTTCAGTCTCTAAAGTATCTTTTTATACTCAACCGGCAGAACTTTTATGAATTGACGCGCATAAAGGTCCCAATCCGCAATCATACGTGCCGCAATCGTACTTCCGGTATGCTTGAAATGTGACCTGATAAGGTTGAACACCTCTTCCCTGTCGCGATTCTCCTCCAAAAGTGAAAGCTCTACCATATCCATGTTGCAGTAAAAATCAAAATCACCGTCCGGATTCCATACATAAGCGATTCCACCGCTCATTCCGGCAGCAAAGTTCTTTCCGGTACGTCCCAGGACAACCACACGGCCTCCGGTCATATATTCGCAGCAATGGTCTCCTACGCCCTCCACGACGGCAGTGGCACCGCTGTTCCTTACGCAGAACCTCTCACCCACCTGACCGTTGATGAACATCTCTCCGGAAGTGGCACCATATCCGATGGTGTTTCCGGCAATGATGTTATCCTCGGCACTGAAGTCGGAATCAGGATCCGGAACAACCACAATCTTTCCACCGGAAAGACCTTTGCCCATATAATCATTCGCATCACCTTCAAGGCTGAAAGTCAGTCCCTTGCAAAGGAAAGCGCCGAAACTCTGGCCGGCAGATCCGCTGAAGCGGATATTAATGCAGTCATCCGGCAGGCCCTGGCTTCCATGCAGAGTTGTGATATAGCCGCTGATCATGGCTCCGACACTGCGGTCGGTATTGAGAATAGGCACTCCTATGCTGATTTTTCTTCCTGCCTGGATTGACGACTCTATCATTGAGAGCAATTCCTTATCCTTGACGGAGTCGATATCATGCTCCTGTGCGGTAGTGAATACGCGGTCATTTCCTTTTGCCTCCTCCGGGATGTAAAGCACCCTGTCGAGGGATACCTTATTGGCCTTGGCACCTGCAGGGTAACTCCTTTTGTGAAGCAAGTCGGCCCTTCCTATCACTTCCTGAAGAGTCTTGTATCCCATGATTGCAAGATACTCACGCACATGGCGGGCAAGGAAGCGGAAATAGTTTACAACATATTCCGGTTTTCCGGAGAATTTGTTCCTCAGTTCAGGATTCTGGGTAGCAATTCCCACAGGGCAAGTGTTGGTGTTGCATTTGCGGCACATCACGCAGCCCATCGTTATCATCGGAGCTGTACCGAAGCCGAACTCCTCGGCACCAAGAAGGGCCATGAATAGCACGTCACGAGGGGTCTTGAGTCCTCCGTCAACCTGAAGTTTGACTTTTCCGCGCAAGTTGTTGACCACCAGAGTCTGCTGTATCTGTGCAAGACCTGTCTCCGCAGGACAGCCTGCATGCTTGACTGAACTTGCAGGACTTGCTCCGGTACCGCCATCTCCACCGCTGATGAGGATGACATCCGCCTTTGCCTTGGTAACACCTGCTGCGATGGTACCCACACCTGCTTCTGCGACAAGTTTTACACTTATACGAGCCTTGCTGTTGACATTCTTCAAGTCAAATATGAGCTGGGCAAGGTCCTCGATTGAATAAATGTCATGATGAGGTGGCGGAGAAATGAGGGTAATACCCGGAATTGAATGCCTGGTCTTGGCTATCAGTTCATTGACTTTGAAGCCAGGAAGCTGTCCTCCTTCACCCGGCTTTGCTCCCTGGGCAACCTTGATCTGGATTTCGTCCGCGTTGACAAGGTACCATGTATCCACTCCGAAACGTCCTGAAGCTACCTGCTTTACGGCACTGCGGCGTGAACTGCCATCAGGAAGCGGAACATTCCTTTCAGGATCCTCACCACCTTCTCCGGTATTGCTCTGGCCGCCGAAACTGTTCATTGCTATGGCGATGGTCTCATGAGCCTCCTTGCTGATTGCACCGAATGAAATTGCCTCAGTCACAAAGCGTTTCATTATGCTTTCTTCGCTTTCGACCTCTTCGATGGCAATGCTTTCGCGGTCACTTTCGATTTCCATCAGGTCGCGCAGATACATCGGAGTCTGCAGGTTTTCTGCAGCCACACAGAATTCCTTGAAGACGGTGTAGTCATTTTCTTTTACGGCCTTCTGCAGCAAACGGACTCTTGAAGGGTCCCATCCGTGAAGTTCGCCGTCTTTTTTATAATTGTATATGCCCAGATCTGCGATTTCAGGCAGTTTGTCATCCTCCCTTCCGTAAGCTTCATTGTGTGCGGCAAGCACATCTCCGGCAATATCTTCCAAGGTAATTCCCTCAATCTGGGATATGCCTCCGCCCATGTATTTGTCAAGGACCGAAGAGCTGACTCCAAGGTTTTCAAACAAGGCTGCTCCACGGTAACTCCTGATGGTGGAAATACCCATCTTGGAAAGGATTTTCAGCATGCCCTTGTTGATTGCATGGATATAATGCTCCTGGGCTGCAGGATAGTCGAGCTGTATGGTCTTGTTTTCCACCAACTTACCAAGGATTGCGAATGCCATGTAAGGGTTCACGGCACTTGCTCCATATCCTATCAGCAGGGCCACGTGCATCACTTCGCAGACCTCGGCAGATTCTACCACAACCGCTGTCTGGGCACGTTTCATACAGTGAATCAGGTAGTGGTGTACAGCTGCCATCGCAAGCAATGAAGGAATAGGAGCATGGTCTTTGTCCACTCCACGGTCACTGATTATGATATAATTGTATCCGGCATCAACAGCCTTGGCTGCACTTCTGCAAAGATTTCCAAGGGCTGCTTCCATTGCCTGCTCCCCTCCCTCTGCCTCAAATAGCATCGGCAATGTAATTGTACGGAATCCCTTGTACCTGAGATTCTTAAGTGTCTCTATTTCTCCGTTTGAAAGAATCGGCGAGCTGAGCTTGACCACTTTGCAAAGGTCAGGCGAAGGGGTGAGGATGTCCCCCTTGACTGCTCCGATATAACTGGTCAGCGACATCACGGAGCTTTCCCTTATCGGATCGATAGGAGGATTGGTCACCTGGGCGAATTTCTGCTTGAAATAGTTGAAGAACCTCTGAGGCTTGTTTGAAAGGACGGCCAGAGGTGTATCGTCACCCATCGCAGAAAGAGGCTCAGCACTGCCTACTGCCATCGGAACTATTATCTTGTCAATATCTTCCTTGCTGTATCGGAATGTGCAAAGAAGCTTTTCATAATCATTGACAGCATGTTCTTCTTTTCTGCCGCTTCGTATGTCCTTGAGTACTATCCTGTTGGCATGAAGCCAGTCTGTATATGGATGTGCATCAGCCAGTACCGCCTTTATCTCATCGTTGGACAGTATCTTGCCTTTGTGGGTATCCACCATGAGGATTTTTCCCGGGCAGAGCCTTCCCTTGGATGCAATTTCCTTCGGATCGACCCCGCATACTCCGGTTTCCGATGCCATCACCATCATTCCGTTCTTTGTCACGAAATACCGGCATGGGCGAAGGCCGTTACGGTCAAGCATTCCTCCTGCATACCTTCCGTCGCAGAAGAGGATTGTGGCCGGGCCATCCCATGGCTCATTGAATATGGAATGATATTCATAGAAGCTTTTCAGCTTGTGGTTCAATTTGTTACCTTCCTTATAGCTCTCTGGCACGAGCATGGAAAGTGTATGCGGGATTGACTGACCGCATCTTGTGAAGAACTCAAGTACATTATCGAATGAGGCGCTGTCGCTCATGCCCGGTTCAATAATAGGACTGATGTTTTCTGTAATCTTTCCGAGGTTCTCCGTTTTCAGGAGAGTCTCTCTTGATTTGATCCACAGACGGTTACCCCTGATTGTATTTATCTCTCCGTTGTGTCCTATCATCCTGAATGGCTGGGCAAGGCTCCAGGTCGGGAAGGTGTTCGTGGAGAAACGGGAGTGCACAAGAGCAATGGCACTGGTGAAATATTTGTCTGTCAGGTCCGGGAAATATTCACGAAGCTGACGGGATGTAAGCATTCCCTTGTAAACCATTGTCCTTGTGGACAGACTGGCAAAATAACAAGCAGACTTGTCCACTATGGCTGAAGCTGTCAGCTTGTGTTCCACGGCCTTGCGCACCAGATACAACTTGTCTTCAAGCTTATTCTGGTCATCACAGCCGACTATGAATATCTGCCTGATTTCTGGTTCAGTTGCCCTGGCCATTTCTCCGAGAATCTCGCTGCACACCGGCACCCGGCGGCTATGCATGACTGAAAGCCCGTTTGCCTCGACACATTCGTTTATAATTTCGGTAAACCTGGCATTGTCCCTCTCATTCTTGGGCAGGAACACCATGCCCACTCCATAGCGCCCCTTTTCCGGAACCGGAATACCGTGAAGCAAAATAAATTCGTGCGGAATCTGCACCATGATGCCGGCACCGTCGCCGGTCTTTCTGTCACCGCCTTCTGCACCTCTGTGCTGCATATTCTCCAGTACGGTGAGTCCCTTTTCAATGATTTCGTGATACTTGCCGCCATTGATGTTGACGACAAGTCCGACACCGCAGGCATCGTGCTCATATTCTGGGGAGTAGAGACCACGTGCCTGAAATTGTTCAAGTCCGTTCATATACATTTCGTTTTACAACCTGCAAACTTACAAAAAAAAATTTGTAAATATCACCAAATAGCAATATCTTTGCAGTCCTTTTGATAAAAGTCTATCACTGACGACCTTGGTTGTTCATGCCCGGATGGCGGAATCGGTAGACGCGTTGGTCTCAAACACCAATGTCCGAAAGG
>JBJFDE010000279.1:0-6056 GCA_051889855.1 Candidatus Cryptobacteroides sp.
AAGAGGTCATTGCCAACACATTTGCCACAACAGAAAACAATAAAAGAAAAGATCTGTTCAATTTCATACACCAGTGTTTTGGTGCAAATGTATCAATAAATTAATAAATTCAATGCATTTTATTAAAATATTTTATTAATATACATATAAAAGCACACAAATAATCCATAATCATTCGAAATGATCATCATTTTTATAATGAAAAAGCTGAATCTTTGAAAAGTATTTATAACTTTGTTGCCGGCATAATGGTGCGATAATTAAAATATTACAAATAAAATGGGAAAAGACAGCAACATCGGATATATCCTGTTCATGGCGGCGGTCGCCGCATTGGGAGGAATCCTTTTCGGCTATGACACTGCCGTGATATCCGGAACCACAGCATTGGTCAAGAATCAATTCGCTCTCACCGACATGAGAGAAGGATGGTATGTAGGGTGTGCCCTCATCGGTTCAATCTGCGGCGTGCTTGCTGCCGGAACAATCAGCGACTATCTTGGCAGGAAACTCACCATGCTTATTTCCGCCACGCTGTTCAGTATATCTGCAATCGGATGTGCATTGTGCGGAAGTTTCGAAGGTCTTGTGGCATACAGGATTATCGGTGGAATCGGAATCGGAGTGGTGTCGATAGTTTCACCTATATATATATCAGAGGTTTCACCGGCCCGGATCAGAGGTACTCTGGTTTCTCTTTACCAGCTTGCCGTCACAGCCGGTTTCCTGCTTGCATATCTGGCAAACTGGTGCATCGACTCGAACGTAAACACTGAAATCGCCTCTGGTTCATTGTGGTACCGCATGTTCAACACCGAGGCATGGAGGGGAATGCTCGGCAGCGAGACCATCCCTGCCCTACTCTTCTTCTTCGTCATATTCTTCATTCCGGAAAGCCCGCGCTGGCTCATCACCAAAGGAAGAACGAACAAGGCAAGTAACGTTCTTTCAAGGATTTACAACGACAAGGCTGAAATTGAAAGTCAGATCAGAATCACCAGGGAAAGCCTCGGTGAAGGTGACGAGGGCTCATGGACAGACCTTCTTAAACCCGGCATCCTGCTTGCCGTGATTGCCGGAAGCGCCATTGCAATCCTCGGACAGTTCATGGGAGTGAATGCAGTCCTTTACTACGGGCCGAAAATTTTCGCGGATGCAGGATTCGACAATCCGATGTTCTCCACAGTGCTCGTAGGACTTGTGAATTTCCTCACGACCATCCTTGCCGTGTTCATCATTGACAAAGTCGGCCGTAAACAGCTGATTTATTGGGGTGTAAGCGGAATGATCATCTGTCTTCTCTGCATCGGTACATATTTCGCATGGGGACAGAGCCTCGGCCTGGGCAACGGATTCATGCTTACATTCTTCCTTTTGTATGTATTTTGCTGCGCGATTTCCATTTCCGCGATAGTTTTCGTACTTTTGTCCGAAATGTATCCAAACTCAGTCAGAGGCCGTGCAATGTCCATCGCCGGCTTCGCGCTTTGGGTGGGTACCTACCTGATTGGTCAGCTCACCCCTGTGCTTCTGGGATGGAGTCCGGCCGGCACATTCTTCATCTTTGCAGCCATGTGCCTGCCTTATATGCTGATCATGTGGAAGGTAATACCTGAAACCACCGGCAAGACTCTTGAAGAGATAGAAGCATATTGGAACCGTAAAAAATAAAACCAAAATACACCTACACTTATCATGAATACCTCGTTCCTGAATAACATTGATGGTAAAAACTCGATATTGAAGCAGAAAATCCTGGGACTGTGCATCAATGACGGTGACTACAGCATCGCGGATTTGAGCAAAGAATTGAATACCAGCATACCTACAATCACGAAACTGATCCAGGACCTGATTGAGGAAGGATTCCTTGTGGATATGGGCAAGATTGACACGAGCGGAGGTCGCAGGCCGAGTATCTACGGTCTTAATCCTTCTGCAGGCTATTTTGTAGGCACCGAGATACGCCGCCACCATATCTGCATCGCAGTGAGCAATTTCAAGGGCCAGCTGGTGCACTACAGCGAAGACATCAATTTCATCCTCGAGAATACTGAAGAGTCTTTCAAAGAGCTTTGCAGCTTTCTGATTTCCCACCTTTCCGGCATAGGAATCAAAGGAAGCGAAGTGCTTGCATACGGAGTGAATCTTACTGGAAGGGTCAACAATGTTACGGGCTACTGCTTCACTTATTTCCTCGGCGAGGACAGGCCGATTTCCAGCCTGATGGAGCAGGAACTCGGCAGTCCTGTTTTCATTGAAAACGACTCAAGGGCAATGACTTACGGCGAGTATATCTGCGGAGTATGCAACAACGAAAAGAATATGCTCTTCCTGAATGTCAGCTGGGGCCTTGGCATGGGAATGATAATTGACGGCAAACTTTCTTATGGAAAGTCCGGATTCTCCGGAGAAATCGGCCATTTCCCGCTCCTGAACAACGACATCATCTGCCACTGCGGAAAGAACGGCTGCCTTGAAACAGGTGCTTCCGGCTCTGCAGTCCACAGGATATTCATGGAAAAGCTCCGTGAGGGCAGGACTTCCCTTTTGTCAGAGAAATATAACAGGGGCGAGACAATTTCCCTGGAGGATATCATGAAAGCCGTCCTGGAAGAGGATGTGCTTGCTATTGAGGCTGTTGAAGAAATCGGAACCGTGCTTGGCCGTGCAATTGCAGGACTGATCAATATCTTCAATCCTGAACTTGTGGTAATCGGCGGCCGTCTTGCTGTAGCACACGAATATCTGATGCTGCCGATTAAGAGCGCAATCCAGAAATATTCCCTGAACATTGTCAACCGCGACACTCAGTTCAAGTTCTCGAAGCTCGGAAAGAAAGGAGGCCCTATCGGAGCCTGCATCCTTTCAAGAAGCAAGCTCCTGGGCCTGTATTAGTTTTCACGTTTGAAAAATCAGTTCAGTCGAAGAGGAGCTTCATGTCTGCATCAAGCATCGGCTCGGCAACGTCAGAAGGGACAAACTCCCAATGACCTAAAACTTCCGGATTCCCTACTAATTCTGGCGTAATCCGGGAGTTTTTCTGTAAATAATCATACAGAATCTCACGAATCTCAGGATAGTACTCCACTACCCTCTCGTCAATCTTGTCGGTATCGATTCCGGCTCCCGCCCTCATCAGGGAACCACCGCCGCTGGCGCGATATGATGTCATCGCCACATTGTATTTTTCATCAAAATCAAAAGCGCTGCCATCGGCAAGCGATTCAATATCAATCCTCTCGCCGTAAGGCTTTGTCACATCGACAGTATAGACAAGGCCGCCGGCCGAATCAAAATTGTATGACCGTCCGACAAAGGACCACCTTTTCTGGCCGGTACGCTGGTCGGGCGAATCAACGATTTTCAGCAAATGTGACTGTCCGTCAGCAACTGTATTGATCCACCCTTCATAAGAATATTCCAGATAATTCTTAATCTCCTTGCCTGTCATTGACACTACAAACAATTGATTTTCATACGGATAAATCGTAAACAGGTCATTATACAAAAGCGTTCCTCCTTTTACGGTCTTGTTGAAAGAAAGAGGTGCTGCAAATGAAATCCTGGCAGGCGAACATGAGAGGCTGATGGTGTGGATAAGGTTGAGATAATCGCTCATTCCCCTATAAGAATCAGCCGTCCTGAGGTCCATGTCAAGATGACCTACCTCCTGAACGGTAAATGCCTTGACTGCCTCATAATCAGTACGGAAGATATCCCTCATTCGTGTATCCACCTTATCCCTGTCAACTCTGATAAGACCGGCAGACAAGGTCTTTGACACCACTTTGCCGTCCTTGACCTCAAGAGTAATCTTGCCGTCACCGATACTCTTGCAATGGCTTCCTGCATTGATAAGACAAATATCATCTGATTCATGCACTACGCTTCTATGGTCGTGCGAACAAATCAGAAAGTCCACTCCTTTCAGAGTATTGAACAAGTCCAGTCCCTGACTTTCATAGCTTTTTCCATCTCCTGCCCCTGTTCCTGAATGCACTGCGACAATCACCACATCCGGATTTTCCTTCTGACGGAGCCTGTCGATGTCCTCCTGCACAAGGCCCATGAGGGATTTGAACTCGATGCCCTCCCAAAGTTTCGGAGAAAGCCATGCCTTGATGTTAGGGTTGGTATATCCTGCAATCAGAATCTTGATTCCCTTCCTGTTCAGAACAGTGTATGAGTCAAAATAAGTCTTATCCGTTCCCTCAACAAATGCATTTCCTGCAAGGAAAGGAACCTTCATATCCTTTTTCATCCTGTCATACACCGGATGACCTGTCTCGACATCATGGTTTCCGACAGCGATGGCATCATATCCCATATATTCTGCCATACGGGCATAAAGATGCTTTGTCCTTGTATCAACATAGTTATAATAATAGGAAGCATTGTCGCCCTGAAGGCAGTCACCGGCATCAATCAATACTATATTTTCCTTACCTGAGGCATTCCTCAGGCTGTCCACATACCAGGAGACGCTCATGAGCGAAGGTCTTGTCGATGAGCCCACATAAAGGGAGTCAAAATATTGACCATGAACATCATTCGTTGTGAGAATCCTGAAGGTGTACGTGCCGTCGGAAGGACGTGTGGAGCATGAACATAGTGCCGATGCCATCAATATGGCAATTGCAATGTTCCTGAGTTTTGATAATTTCATAATCACTTGTTTTTATTTGAATTTTTAAGCAACTGGTCCAAGTCGAACAGAAGGCTCACTACCTGCTGGCAGCCTGAATATTTGCCGTTGAAATGGAAGGTGGCCGCTACCCTTGCCTTCAGGAATTTGCCGACTGAAGGTTCCCAGTAAATGTCCAGCCTGTCGTATGTTCCCCACCCTTGGGTTCCATCGTCGTGAACTCTGAAGAACGGTTCTCCCATATAAAGGAGATTTCCATATTTGTAACCGCCCAAATCTTTCCTGTTGTACAATGGCATCATGTCCTTACCGAAGAACAGGCTGTTCTTTATACCGAGATTCCATTTCCTTATGTCAGTTTCGAGTCGAAGTCCGCACGGAAATGTGTATTTCCCTATATTTTTCCTGTCATTCTGGCCCGACTGAAGCCATCCGAGGCTGAGTGACAGGGTCTGAAGAGGTGTAAGACTTGCCAAATCTGTTTTCAGATACGCTTCCGCAAGGGCATTGTCCACCACTCCGTCCACTTCATCGGAGCAAGCGAAGTGATAAAGATAGGCCGAATAACCGATGTTGAGATAATCGGTAAGAGGCATAAGCCTGGCCAGTCCCGAGGTGAAAATCATGAAGCGCTCTCTGGTGAGCGGTCCTTTCATTCCCATCCAGTCGCAGCCGAGTTCGTATGAGGAACCAGGACGCCTGAATTTCAGAAGGAGACCTTCTATATTGTTGTCATAGAATTTAAGGGAATCTGAAAAGAAGGCCCCGGAATAGTTCGAGTCCATGAAACGGCGGGGAAAGACTCCGGCGCACAAGCTCATGTCCGTTTTCCCGAATTTCTTGTCCATCCTGTAATACAGCGTCACTTCTTCCAGCAGGTCGGAAACCTTTTCCGTCGGTTTTCCGAAATCTTTCATCACGTCTATTCCTATGACTGCCTTGTGTTCGGTGCCGTTTTTCTGCCTGACTTTCACTCCTATTGAAGGCGTGAGTCTGGCTCCGAATATGGTCATTGATGAGGAAAACTGGCTGCGGTAAAGTTCCCTGTTGTCAAAATCCATTTCGAAATTGACATTATAATATAGTCTTACTCCGTTTTTTCTGTCAGACTGTGCGTATAGTGACAAGTTGCAGAGCAAAAGCAACGCGGACAGGAGATATTTAATTGTTTTGAGGGTCATCTGTTTATAATTTATTAAGGGCCATCCGGATTCAAACGCCGTCAAAGGTACGATTTTTTATATTTACAGAGCCTTATTCTGCAATCAAATGTTCATTATGCCTATCTTTGCGTTGAATTTGAGCCTGATATCATGAAACTCCAGACACCCGTAACAGACCAGCCCTGCAATGTGGGCATTTCATACAATGACAGAATCCTCATGCTTGGAAGTTGTTTCGCTGACAA
>JBJFDE010000280.1:0-1694 GCA_051889855.1 Candidatus Cryptobacteroides sp.
ATACAAGATTCGACATCTGATTTAGTCTTAGCCAACGTAGAAGCTCTTGCTTTTGATGTAGAGGATTTGGATAGCAATTGTACTTGGGAGTACTATCAAACTTGTTATTATTTAGTAGTATCTCCTGATGGTAATACAGTTTGGTCACATTCCAATTTTAGAAATAGATAGTCATAGATCAGTTGTCCATTATTGACATACTTTTCTATTCGTGTGTATCAAGAAGCCACTTGAATAAGTCTTTTAGAAATAGAGTGGCTTCTTATTCAATAAATGATTATACAATTAATTTTATGAAGTATATAACACTAATTTTTTTATTATCTTTTTTAGAGGCTTGTAGTAATGTAAGTCATCATCAGCAAGAAACCATAGATTTGACTTCGGAAATAGAGGTGTCACCGGAAACAGTGAGTAATGACATCGTGATGACACCGCCCGTCCAGTTGTTGGCAGACGATCGTTTCCTGATTTGTATGGCTCCTGGAATGGGACATTCCATACTGTTCTTGGACAAGACTACCGGGAACACCTGCTACTGGGGACAGATGGGGAGTGGACCGGATGATTTTGTTTCACCGAAATGTATCCGACAGAAGGATCACCGGCTGACCATCTATGATATGAATTTACGCAAGGCTGTAGAATATGAGGTGCATTCAGGTGATTCCGTCTCATTGGTTCCCATCAGGCGGCAGACTGTCCAGGCGGGAGAAATACAGTTGATAGATCTGCATACAATGGACCACCGTCTGTCGGTAGGTCTTGTCGGTATAGGCTGCCCTCATCAGTTTGTACTGTTGGATGAAGAGATGGAGGTCATGAAGTGTTTCGGGGATTTTCCGATGGAAGGGCTCCCCAAAGACAATTATCTGAGTGTCTATGGATGTTTGGCTTCCTGGCAGAACAAGCTGTTCTTTGCCTGTCTGCCAACCGGCTATGTGGTCTGTTACGACATAGACAGGGAAGGGAATGTACGAAAGGAATGGGAGCATTTCCTGACACAACCTTCCTACGACAGCAGCCGTGGCAAGTGGAATCCGGACAACAAGAATGGAATATACGATATGAAGGCTACCTGCGACTATCTTTTTCTGGCTTTCAGCGGAAAGGCCTTCTCTGAAGCGTCCCGATTGCCACAGAACATCCTGGTATTCACCCATGACGGTAATTTGGTCAGGAACATCAAGTGTAAGGATGCGTTTATCGGACGGTTGGCTGTCGATGGAGACTATATCTATGCTTCAGGAATTGATGACCTGACGAGATTTAACTGGAAGCGGTTGATGTAGCAGGGAACTGCTTTTTCCGGAGCATCCCGTATTCACCCGTTTCGTTCAGGATACCGTCCCCTACCGGATTCCGCCATCGGACTATAAGGTCGTTGTATATGTGGATTCCGTGGACTGTCTGAGCTGCCGTCTCCAGCTTTCCAGGTGGAAGGATTTCATCCATGAGGTGGATTCGCTGAGCGGAATCAGTGTCCCCTTCCTGTTCTTCTTCCATACGGACCGGCTTGACGAGTTGCGGTTTGTCATGAAGACCGATGGCTTTTCTTTGCCCGTTTGTGTAGATACAGGTAATGAATTCGGAGGAAACAGTACGTAAGGAGGTGACGCTTCAAAATACAGGAAAACCAGGGAACCGTCCGACAGTAGAGTGAGAGAAGAGCGGAACAGGAATCTGAAAGTTGG
>JBJFDE010000281.1:0-1693 GCA_051889855.1 Candidatus Cryptobacteroides sp.
GAGACCTTGCCAATATATCTCATATTATCTTCAGCATTGTCAGATGTCAGATATGCCTTGAATCTGGCCTTCCGGTCACTATCTATTACAAGTTCCACATCCTGCATGCGATGATTCTGAATCACCACCACCTCACTTCCATCCTCGTTCAGATAAGATGAAACCAATATATCCTTTTCATGGCATCGAGCCTCTGTTCTGACGGCTCCAGGTCTAATGAAACGGCTATAACTACCTAGAGCCCACAACAATTTCGCAACATAAATATTATCGTTGCCAGCTATGTCCTTATCAATATAGATTAAGCCATCCTTATAATTTTCAGGGCTGAGAGCCGTCCACCATTGCCAAGCTGATGCTCCTGCCGTGACAAGGTCATGATGAATCAGTCGGGCAACATACAGGGCCGTATTCATAGTCAAGTCACGTCCGCCACCGCCTCCAATTTCAGAGTCGTTAGACATGACACAGTATTCTGATTGCCAGAAGCGAAGTCCGTACTTTGCCATTTCGGATGCCACTTGTTCACGAGTCGGGACAAGGGCTTCGTCGTGACTGGTCCAATAAGAATGGCCAAGCATCAGCCTCTCCACACCGGGCACGTTGCCGATATAATCCGGAGATTCCATATCAAAAAAAGCATGCGACTTGCTGATACCGTCTTGATATAGATATTCATAAGCACCTGATTCAGGAAAAACGATGGATGCGGATATGCCCCTCCGTTTGAATTCATCACCAAGACAGCGGATGAAAGCAGCCATCTCACTGACTGTGGCAGGCGAGCCTTCCTGACTTGTGCCTTCCCATCCCCACTCAGGTTCGTTGAAAGGAGAAACATAGTCAAGACTTATTCCATGGATATCTTTCAAGCCTGTCCATACATTTCCAAGAAAAGCAGCAAATTCATTGTAACGGTCTGGTGACATGTTGTAATGTGGTTTCTGCATGGAGTTATATGCCTGGCCGTTCAATGTCATGAAATATGGAGCCGAATTGCAGAATCCCAAAAGATACTCACACCCACGTTCCTTTGCCGCCTTCATGAACCATACCTGCCCCTGTTGCTTGTGTTCAAAATCATAATTGCCGTCAGCATCGGCAAAACACTCACTTGTGCGCCAGGAGTTGTCAATCTTGTTGTCCTGATTATCGGCACTTCCGGCACCGATATTAAACCGCCATAGAGATAGCCCTATGCCTTTTGGACTGCCATCTTTTCCGAATTTCTTTGAAAAAAGCAAATCGGCAACCCGCTCTCTGGACTGCAGAGGAGCATTCTTTCCAAAATACTGGAATGTCCAGCAATCTGATGCTCCGAAATTATCAATAGTCTGATGTTTTACCTCGGTATCAATCGTCACATTGACCTGATGGTCATTTGTGGAAGTCATACCAAAATCTGAAGGCGTATCTGTCATAATAAAACGGATTTCCGATGAGCCGGCTATCTGCTCATAGGTAAGGAAAGGGGTATCAAGCCTGACTCCGTCAACAAAAACTTCATCAATATATTTGTTGTTCTCTGACAGATTGTCTGCGATTATCCTTACTTTATGACTTACACCCTTAGGGGATGTAAACGTCATTACGATTTCGGGAAACTGAGGAGCTCCTATGGCAAACACATTGCTGGCCGGTGTTACGGGGTAAAATCCCATAACACTGAAAATATACCATGCCGACATCTGCC
>JBJFDE010000282.1:0-6020 GCA_051889855.1 Candidatus Cryptobacteroides sp.
CAAAGGGACAAAGATGCTCCTTTCTTCCTTGCCCTCCCATATAATCCTCCGCATAGCCCGTATGAAAGCACTGATGACTGTATGGAGGAAGATTATAATATATATAAAGATATGACATACAGACAGTTGTATGTCCGTGAAAATGCTGATACAACCCTCTCCAAAGCACCTTCGGCAAGGTACTATTTCGCCAATGTTACCGGTGTGGACAGGGAATTCGGCCGAATTCTTTCCGAGCTTAAGAAACTTGGACTCGACAAGAACACCATTGTCGTTTTTACATCAGACCATGGCGAAACAATGTGCAGCCAGGGCATCCTCGACCCGAAGAACTCGATTTACACAGAGTCATTCAATGTTCCTATGATCATCCGCTATCCCGGAAAAATCCGCCCTCATGTGGACACAACCCTGCTGAGTTCCGTCGATATCATGCCTACACTGCTTTCCATGGCCGGACTGCATGATAATATCCCGCAAAGTGCTGAAGGGCAGGATCTTTCATCTATTCTTATGGAAAAAGAGAATGCGTGTCAGGCACCATCCGCCGTCTTATATATAAGGAATGTCAACGGCGAGGTTGCTCCCGACGGAAAGGTCAGCGGATTTTTCCCGGTAGCCAGAGGCATCAGGACATCCACCCACACCATGGAAATCTCCATCAAAAGGGATGGTTCCCTTGGCCGGATAACAATTTTCGACGACAAAGCCGACCCATATCAGATGCATCCGATAGACCCTGAAGCAAATCCTCAGCTTTTTGCAACATTGACGGATATATTACGGGAGAAGCTCCGCGAAGCGAACGATATCTGGTACAGGGACAACATAATTGAGAAGATTTTGAAATAACAACCACAATAATTATATGAAGACAATTACTAAATTGACCACAATGATTCTGGCAGTGTTCCTTGTCCTTGCTTGTGATTATTCACAGCTTGAGAACAAGTTGAACAACCTTGAGGATCGTATCGATGCACTTGAGGCCTTTGTTTCAGAAGTGAACGACAATACCATTGCCTTGAAATCAATAATGAAGGCAGGCATTCGTATTGTTGATTTTGAAGCCGTGGAGAACGGTTACAAACTATCTCTGAGTGACGGCACCATCGTCAATGTCATTTATGGAAAGACAGCCCCTGGCATCGTACCTGTTATCGGCATCAATGCTCAGGGGAAATGGGTGATGTCTCTTGATGGAGAGAATTTTACAGTCATTTCTGGTGCGCAACGAGTGGATGCTGAAGATGGTACGACTCCTCAAGTCCGAGTTTCGAGTGAAGGCTTCTGGCAGGTGAGCATCGATGGCGGCAAGACCTGGAATAACATTATCGGCGCAGACGGCAAGCCTGTAAGTGCTGTTGACGGGGCATCAGTTGGTGGAATTCAGACAATTTTCCGTGAAGTGACCTATGATGCCGGCAAGCAGGAGATGGTATTCATTCTCTCAAATGACGGAGCAGAGGTGAGGGTGCCTGTCGTGAGCAATTTTGACATGCAGATTGATGGCTATTCAGCTGGTGCTCAGATTCTTCTCGGCCAGACTTTAAAGTACAATGCGACTCTTGTCGGAGTGTCTCAGATGATGTTCCGGGTGCCTGAGGGATGGAGTGCAGAATATGCAGATGGAGTCCTTTATGTGACTTCAGGACGAGGCTGCGCTGAAGGGGAGTACACCGTCACCGTGATTGTTGTATCTGAAGACGGCCTTCTCAAACGTATCGACTTGACTTTCAACCTTAAGGCTGAGTTTTGGACTGAGGCATACTGCAAGGTGTTCAATGACTTCCTTGCCAATAATCAGGACAATGTGCTTCTGGATTATTCATACGCCGGCTATCAGCATGGGGAGACAGCTCCTGCTGAGGCTGCTACCCTTGGATATAAGGTTTATGATGTAACAGACTACGGAGCAGTCCCTAACGATGGCAAGTCGGATAGGGATGCGTTTCTGGCTTGCCTGAAAGCCGCACTCGGTGTCAATTATAGTGTGAATGCAAACAATATAATCACTTTCGACAGTAAGGACAAGGCCAATGTCATTGTCTATTTCCCTGAGGGTGAGTTCATTCTGCATACCGCTGAGGATGATGTCCCTCTCGAAGGCAAGAGTCCGAGCCAGACAATCCAGATCCGGTCAGGCAATTTTATCTTGCGTGGAGCAGGTCGGGACAAGACCACAATCGTGATGCAGGATCCGAATAAGCCTTCGGATGAGAATGTGCTTTATAGTTCTCCTGCCATGATTGAACTGAAACACAACAGCGGACTTTCTGAAATCACCAAGGTCAGTGCAAATGCACCCAAAGGTTCATACTCGGTTCAGGTTGAGTCCACAACAGGTCTGAGTGAAGGACAGTGGGTATGTCTTACTGTAGTCAACAATGATCCTGCCTTTGTGAAAGCTGAACTTGAGGCTGGAAATCCAACGGCGGCTGAACTTGCGAACATGACCAATATCGTTGGCACGGGAGTTCAGGTATATGACTATCATCAAATCAGATCCATAAGCGGCAATACAGTCACCTTTGTAGAGCCGATCATGCATGAAGTGGATCTGCAATATATATCTTTCACAGGAGCCAAAAACTACAACTGGCGCATTGATAAATATCCTCACTATGAGAATGTCGGAGTTGAAGACCTTACGTTCAAAGGCAATTCCAAAGAAGGTTTTGTCCACCACGGAAGCTGGGAGGATGACGGGGCCTACAAGCCCGTCAACATGACGAGACTTACCAACTCATGGATGCGCAGGGTAGGCTTTATAAGTGTCAGCGAGGCATCTTCCCTGACCAATTGTGCCAACTGCTCAGTTTATGACATAACATTCAGCGGCAACAGGGGACATTCCTCCATCCGTTCTCAGGTATCTTCAAGGATATTCATAGGAGCGACCACAGACTCTGCTTCCGGAGCCATGATTGACAGTCCTTCGACCTATATGGAAAATGCCGGCCAGTACCATGCTGTGGGAGTGTCTAAACAGTCCATTGGAACCGTCCTGTGGAGGAATACCTGGGGTGACGACAGCTGTTTCGAGGCACATGCCACCCAGCCTCGCGCAACCTTGATTGACTGCTGCAAGGGCGGTTGGATGAGATGGCGCCAGGGCGGAGACCAGGTTCAGGTCCCGAACCACCTTGCCGACCTGACAGTATGGAATTTCGAATCAACAACAGACCAGTCAGGAACCTTCATCTGGTGGGATCACAATAGCCTCTGGTGGAAATTCCTGCCTCCGATCGTGGTAGGCTTCCATGGCAAGGCAACAACCTTCGATCAGGAACAGACCCTCCTGGACAGCAGCAACGGCATACCTGTCGAGCCGGAATCACTTTATGAAGCACAACTCAAAGCACGTCTTGGAGCAGTACCTGCATGGTTGACAGCACTTAAGAAATAACAAAATAAAAATCAATAACATGAAAAAGATATTATCATTTATTCTTTTCACTGCACTATTTGCAGGCATTATGTCTTCCTGCTCTGATATCGCGCAAATCGAACAGAGAGTGGACGAACTGGAAAACAGGGTTACTGCACTTGAAAATCAGGTGAAATCCCTAAACTCAAACATAGAGTCTCTTCAGGCCCTTGCTTCAGGAGGAATCATCAGCAATGTCAAGGAGGAAAACGGAGTCTATACCATCACCCTCGGTGACGGTCGCACCATCACCCTCACCCAGGGCAGTGTCGGAGTTGCAAATGCTCCGGTTGTTTCAATCGACAAAGACGGCTATTGGATGGTTGACTATGGCACGGGTGCCGAGTACATCCTCGTCGGTGGACAGAAGGTCAAAGCTGTTGGCTCAGACGGTGTGACTCCAATGTTTGGCGTTGATGCAAATGGCTATTGGACAGTAAGCTATGATGGAGGAAATACCTTCTCACAAGTTAAGGGAGCAGACGGGAATCCTGTAAAAGCCATTCCGGAGGGAGGAGCTCAGGACAAATGGTTCAACGATGTGAAGGTTGAAAATGGCAAACTTATCGTTGTTACAAAGGATGACAAGACTTATTCTCTTCCTATCGTGGCAGACTTTATCTGCTCAATCAGCAATGCTGAGGAAGTTGTGGTATTCAATGCTGGCGAAACCAAGAATTTCACCGTAACCATGAAAGGAGTTGCTTCTGCAATGGTGACTGCTCCCCAGGGATGGACTGCAAGCTTGAGTGAAACAACACTTTCTGTCACAGCTCCAGGGGCTTCAACAAAGGCCGTATCAGCTGACAGCAAGACAGATGTTTGCATCCTTGCAATTTCTGCAGCCGGCTTTTCGTCCATTTCAAAGGTCAAGGTTCAGCTTAGCGATGTACCTGTTGTGGTTAACCCTGCTGCAACAGTTGTATTTGACTCTGCTGATGTCAATGAGTTGATTTTCAAGGTTTCCGTTATAGATGTTACAGAATGGAAATACATTCTCCAGGCATCTTCAGAAACTGCTCCTGCTGCAGAAAAGATTGCAGCTGAAGGCAAAGCCGGCACAGGCAGCACAGTCAAAGCAGAAGGCCTTGCACCTGAAACCGAATATACCATCTATGTTCTTCCAATAAACGGAGATACTCTCGGAGAAGTCGTTTCAGCTTCCGGAAAGACACTTCCGGAGCCAGAGCCTGAGTTCCCGGGCCTCTATGGCAAATACATGAAGGGCGAGGACATTGCTATCGGTGAACTTACCATCAACAAGACTACCCATCCGGATGCACGTTTCATCACTGCGGAGAGCGAGAACAAGGAAATAGGAACTTCAGGAGTATATTTCATTGACCCGGCTGTGACAAATGCAACAATTTCTGCTGGCATTCTCAATACCATCGTTACATCCAACACATCGGCAAGGGTGACAGTACCCCGTGCAGGACAGCTTACCGTGAAAGCGACTGAAAATGAGGATTATTTCTATATGTACAATGTGAAATACGTGACTGGCATGACTGCAGCTTCCGGCAATATGATGGGAGCCAACGGTGATGCTGAAAAGACCTTTGTCTTTGAAACAATTTCATTCGAAAATTGTGAATTTGAATTGCCAAAGGATTATAACTTCATGTATTCTCAGTACAATATTGCAAGTTTCAGCATGATAGACTGCGATGTCAAACTCCATGCAAATTCGGCAGATAAGAATATCCTGTCAACTAATACCAACAATGCTACAGAATATGCTCTTACCTTCAAGAACAACATCTTCTACTGTACTGACGGTGATCTTACAGGTTTCCAGATATTCAAGAACAACAATGCAACCATCTCTTCTGCCGAGATTACAAAGAATACGTTTGCAAAAGTTTATGCAAAAGCCGCAAACGGATATTTTGCTGCAAAGCACATTGCCACAGCAAACGTAGTCAGCAACTTGTTCTACCTTCCTGATTATGCAGCTCTGGTTAAGGATAAATATACAGGTATCCTATATCCTACAGACAAGGATGCTGCCGGTTTTACAATCAAATCCAACCTTGCATGCTATGCCAACTCAGTTCCTTCTCAGAGGCTGAAATGTAATTACTATGCGAACGATGGAAGCGGCGAGTTGTATAATAAGACTGAGAATCCATTTGCGACAGAAGACTTCACAAACGGTATATTCACCCAGGTAGAAACATACAAATCATTCGGTGCACAGAGATAGTGCCGGCATAATTCAGCAGTCACGAGAACAGGATTCCTATGAATCTTGTCCTCGTCCTCACTTACCCAGTCCGTAAGCATCCGAAGAGCGGCTAATCCTTCTTTTCCCGGCGTTCTCTTTCACAGGGAAGGAGAATAGATTTCCCGAGCCACTATTCTAATCCAAATATTCAGTATAAATTTATGGTTTATATCTTATTTTTAATAAATCTGTGAACGTATTAAAGCAAATAAGTACAGGAGCAGATACGTTAACTGCTATTTCTGGAGGACTAATCAACAGCAGGAAATAGATTGCATAGAAGAAATTGACTGATGCTTTTCAATATATGAAACCGAACATGAAAATCTTTGATATATTTTCGCCCAAGGGCGATATCAA
>JBJFDE010000283.1:0-1680 GCA_051889855.1 Candidatus Cryptobacteroides sp.
GAGGAGGAGATAAACCATATAATCTGACATTGGAAAAGCTGGTTGTTGATCTGTTTGCAAACAAGAGGCTTAAGGAGATACTTTCTTTCGCTGATTATCCGCTGGCACTGGAGACCATTTTTGATGTGTGATACTGTAGATCAGGTGAAAATGTTCCGCTATACAAGACGCAGAAATAAAGGGTTATTCGCTATTTGTAGTGGGTAAAAGCATCACATGATGGGTTGAAAACAAATGTCAAGTTCACCGCAGCAGAAATAGATCATTGCCATGAAGTTCTTCATGTTCCTGAACCCTCTGGCTCTGTTCTTGATGATACTTATTTTTGAGTTGAAGCCTTCAAGAATGGCATTGGTTCTTTTGGTCTCAAAATAGTTGAGTATCTCCACCGCATTACGCACAAGCATCTCACCGAACTTCTGAATCTCATGGATTGTACTGTTACAGAAATCAAGAGCCATACACTCAAAATCGAATACGGTCTTTTCATCATATTCGTCATGACTTGCATAGAAGTCCTGAAGCCTCAGCCTCATGTCATAGGCCTTGACTGTGTCGAGATATTCGATCTGCAGGAGTTCATCCAACCTTTCTTTCTGCTTATCGGTAAGTCTGTCGCCGTTTTTGAGCCATAAGTACTTTGTTTTGGCAAGTGCGCGGTACTTACGTTTCTCTCCTGACGCGGCCTCCCTCCTTCTGACCCTGTCGAGGGCATCCTCACAGTTTGACACGACATGGAACTTGTCCACCGTAGTTACGGAGTTCGGAAAACTCTCGTTCATTGCATTCCTGAACCCATGAATCATGTCGCTTGTGGCGACCTTAACCGCCTCTGGATTGCCTTTCTTCTCAATGAACCATTCAAGGAAACGGCTGACGGCTCCCTTGTCTTTTCCTTCAGTTGTAAAGAGAACCCTTGGCTTTGAAACTGAATGTCTTTTCCCTTCCTCATCAATGCGTATGTCAGGATGGGATACGAAGACTGTTATGTAGTTGTGTCCCCTGTGACTGTATTCGTCGACCCCTATTCCCGTCACGTCAGAGAAATCCTGCTGCTTCAGGGCCTCTTCCACATGGTACTCCAACACCCTCCATATCCTGGTATCATGCTCTCCGATTTCCCTTGCGACAGTAGAAACGGGCATGTGCTTCATAAGTGAGAGTATTACTCCCTCCATCATCAGAGTGAATCCGCTTCCATCCCTTCCCCAAGGAACGTCGACCGTTCTCACCTTTCCGTCAGGAAGTATGATCCTGGGTACCCTTGCCGTTATATAACATCGGTACTGGAAAAAGTTCAGGTGCCTCCATGTCCTCTCCCTGGTATCATGCACGGGGTAAGAATCCTCTGATCCACCGTACCGGAACTTCGTGCCTTCAATATAGTCCACCGCTATCCTCATCTCCAGTCTTTCAGGATTCTTTTCCGAAGGTACCAGATCCAGACTCTTTATGAACCATGGTTCACTTATTCCAAGTGCGAGAGAGAATACCTGCTGAAAATGGGGATCTATCATTTCTGTTGCTCCTATGAAACTGATTTCTTCCTATCTTATCATAGGTGCTGGTTTATTATCTCTCTCTATGATTTAACCCACTATAAACAGCGAAAGGCCAATTTATCTGAATCCCTCAGACATTGCGCCTGGATAATGACCTATCACTATTCCTGCTTTCCGT
>JBJFDE010000284.1:0-5973 GCA_051889855.1 Candidatus Cryptobacteroides sp.
ATAATAATTTATTTTGATATTTCACTATCTTTGCCCCTTATGGAAAAAACTGACAATAAGTTAATGAGGCGAAGGCTTGCCAATGCCTACCTCTCATCCGTGATCAGCATCAGCCTTGTGCTGCTCCTTGTCGGAGTAGCCAGTATGCTGATGGTCAATGCAAAGGGAGTTTCAGACTACTTCAAGGAGAATATGCAGGTGTCAGTCATGATGAAACAGGATGTTTCAGAAGATGACGCCCTGGAGTACAAGGCGAGGATGGACGGGATGCCTTTCATCAAGAGCACGACTTTCATTTCCCGTGAACAAGGACGAAAGGAGATGGAGGATATGCTCGGAACAGATTTTCTGGATGTCTTCGAGACATCTCCGATTCCGGTTTCCATTGATGTCACCCTCACTGCCGATTATGTCTCTGCAGACAGTCTGGAGGTAGTCCGCAAAATAATGGGAAGTTCCCAATTGGTCGAGGAAGTCGTTTATCAGCGCTCGCTCGTGGATGCTCTCAATGCCAATCTTAGCAGGATTTCTCTCTTTCTGGGAGTGTTCATTGTCTTGCTGCTTTTCATTTCCTTTGTGCTGATTAACAATACGGTACGTCTGAATGTCTTTTCACGTCGCTTTTCCATCCACACAATGAAACTGGTTGGTGCGACAAAGTCGTTCATTCGCGCGCCGTTCCTGGTGCAGGCTGTTTTTCAGGGCATTTTTTCCGCAGTGCTGGCTATCATGGCCCTTATAGGACTTCTCTTTTTCCTGAGGAGCCAGTTCGAGCAGCTCTTCCAGATTTTCCGTCTGGACCTTCTTCTGTCCGTTATGGGCATCGTGCTGGTCAGCGGAGTGGCAATCTGTTTTATAAGTACATGGTTTGTAGTCGGCAAGCTCGTGAGACTTAATCGTGATGAATTGTATTATTAGTTGAAATATTATGGAAAATAAAATTGATGATAAAGGAATGGCAATGACTCCGAAGGGATTGCGACTGCTTCTGGCCGGTTTCATTGTGATGGTTTCCGGCTATATTCTTATGACTGGAGGCGGAAGTGACGACCCTCAGGTGTTCAACTATGCAATGTTTGATTTCAGGAGGCTTGTCGCAGCTCCGGTGGTCATAGTTCTTGGCATCGTGATAGAAATTGTGGCGATAATGAAAGTCTGGAAAACCAAAGATAAGGAGGACTAAAGTATGGAATGGTTTGAAGCTATAATTCTCGGACTTATTCAGGGACTCACTGAATTTCTGCCTGTGAGCAGCAGCGGTCATCTGGTCATCGGTCGTGAACTTCTCGGTATTGAGGCGTCGGAAGACCTTGTATTTGAAGTGCTTGTGCATGCTGCGACCGTTTTGAGCACCATTGTGGTGTTCCGAAAGCAGATTTGGAGCCTTCTGAAAGGCTTTTTCAAATTCAAATACAATGATGAGACTGACTACTTGCTCAAGATAGCAGTGTCGATGATTCCCGTCTTCATCGTTGGAGTATTCTTCAAGGATTATGTCGAGGGACTGTTCGGTTCTCTTACGGCAGTCGGATGCGCACTTATAGTGACTGCACTGCTGCTTGCCTTTTCCGATTTGGCTTCGAAGCCTGGCAAGGCACCTTTCCTCCCGGCAGGGAAGGAATATCGCAACGGCATATCATATTGGCAGGCCTTTGTCGTCGGACTTGGCCAGGCAATTGCTGTCGCACCGGGTCTTTCCCGTTCTGGTACCACCATTTCCACTGGTCTTATCTGCGGGGTGAAAAGAGATGTCATGGCTCAGTTCTCATTCCTGATGGTGCTCGTGCCGATTCTCGGTGAGGCATTCCTCGATGTGGTAGGTGGGGACTTTGCGGCTTCTTCGACCGGTGCCCTTCCTCTTGTGCTCGGATTCATATCTGCTTTTGTGTCAGGACTTTTCGCCTGCAAGGTCATGATTGCGCTTGTCAAAAAGGCCAAACTCAGCTGGTTTGCTCTCTACTGTGCAATAGTCGCACTTTGTATCTTCATCTTCGGATAGTCCCCGATGGAGCGCTCCCTTTCATATTTTGTGGCTGATGTCCATCTGGGTCTGGACGTGGCGGACCCGCAAGGACGGGAGCGGCGTTTCGTGGATTTCCTCAGATCTCTCCCCCCTCAGACAGAGGCGTTGTATCTGCTCGGGGATATATGGGATTTCTGGTATGAATACCGCGATGTCGTTCCGAAGGGTTATGTTCGGGTGTTCGGCGCCCTGGCAGACCTCATGGACAGGGGAGTGAAGGTATATTTCTTCCCGGGAAATCATGACGTGTGGACATATTCATATTTCGAGGAATTGGGAATGAAGCGACTCGAACAGCCTTGTCTGATGACAATCGGCGGGGAAGCCTTCTGTCTGGGACATGGTGACGGCCTCGGGCCCGTTCCTCTGGGCTACCGTTTTCTCAGGGGCCTGTTCCACAACAAAGTGGCCCAGTTCCTCTTCAGCCTCCTTCATCCATGGATTGCATTCCGTCTTGGAAACGGGTGGTCCCGGAACAACCGTCTTACCCATGATACCGAGTATGTTTTCAGAGGCGAGGATGAACCTCTCTATATATTTGCCCTGAAGTATTCCCAAACTCACAAAGTTGACCATTTCATCTTCGGCCACTACCATGTATCCGTTGACCAGCCTCTTCCGACCGGTGCCCGCCTTCACATAGTAAAAGACTGGCTCAACTCCTCCCCATGCCTTTGCTACGACTCCACCTCCCGCCGATTTCAGAGATATTCTTCTGGGATGTCGATGATTGGCGGGTCTTGCCAGAAGAGGGAGAAGTAGAAGGCTTGGAAATCACCAGCTTCCCAGATTTCGACGAGTTCTTCCACGGCCTTGTCTTCACCTTTGGGGTCGTATGGCTTCTTGAGGTCTGAGCCGAAGATTTTGGCAATGCCTTGCCAGAAGCCTGCCGCGATGCCGCTTTTGTAATCCTTGATTATATTATACGAAGATTTTCCGACTTCACGGTCAATCAGCTTCATAAGGAGGGCTCCCTGGGTCACAGTCAGGTTGCGGAGCGGTTTTTCAAAGACTTCGAAAAGTTCTTTCTGCACCTGATTGATGTATTTTTCCCTTTTTCCCCGTTTGAGATTGTCTGCTGCAATCGTGCTATCTGCCCGCTCTACGAGCTTACGGGCTACCAGTGCGTATGGGTAAGTCTTGCTGAAATTGTGGACGAGGCGGTAATACTTGCGCCATTCCCGACCTTTTTGTTTAGGGAGCCTTGAATAGACTTTGGATGCAGGCAGTTCATCGATATATGTCGTGTCCTTCCCTTCCACTATGTAGTGGAGATAGTTCTGGGCTGACGTTTTCTGGCATATCAGAACCGCAGTGACGGCAATTATAAATGATATGATGTGCTTTCCTTTCATTCAAATGATGTGTGCAAAGACCACAAATATAGTAATTCTTTCAAAAAGCAGATACTTCCGCACTATGAATGCCCGACTCGGATATGGAGAATTCACCGCGTGTCGAAAATGCAAGGATAAAAATATCAACCATGTTTGTAACTGCATGAAATGCCGATAGTTAGCATGCAAAAATCGCGGTCGAAAAAGTTGAATTATTTTGCAAAAAATGTTTGTAATTCAAAAAAAATTACTACCTTTGCAACCCAATAATTGAGGACCACTCCGCCCAACCAGCTGATACTCAATTAGTTAGGGATATTGTGAAATATTTTACTAAAGTAATAGAGCAATGTTACAACCAAAGAAAACAAAATTCAGAAGGCAGCAGAAAGGCCGTATGAAAGGTCTTGCCCAGAGAGGCAACCAGCTTGCATTCGGTTCTTTCGGTATCAAGACCTTGGAAAACTGCTGGCTCACAGGCCGTCAGATCGAGGCTGCACGTCAGGCTGTTTCACGTTACATGAAACGTGAAGGAAAGATTTGGATCAGAATCTTCCCTGATAAGCCTTACACCAAGAAACCTGCCGAAGTCCGTATGGGTAAAGGAAAGGGTAACCCGGAGGGATTCGTATGCCCTGTAACCCCTGGACGTATTCTTATTGAGGCTGAGGGCGTATCTCTCGAGATCGCAAGGGAGGCACTTCGTCTCGGAGCTCAGAAGCTTCCTGTCACTACGAAGTTCGTAGTACGCAGAGACTATGTGGAATAATTTAATGGAGAAGAAAATGAAAGCATCTGAAGTACGCGAAATGTCAATCGCTGATCTGCGTGAGCGCATCGAGATTGAGAAGGCAAACCTCGATACAATGAAGATTAACCATACAATCTCTCCATTGGAGGATACATCGAAAATTGCCAAGGCACGTAAGGACATCGCCCGCATGATGACCATCCTGGCAGAAAAAGAGAAACAGAACTAATAAATGAGAATTCCTATGGAAAGAAATCTTCGTAAGGAAAGAATAGGTGTGGTGGTCAGCAACAAGATGGACAAATCCATCGTGGTTGCGGTAGCAAGAAAAGAGAAGCACCCTATCTACGGCAAGTTCGTAAAAAAGACCACAAAGTTCGTTGCTCATGATGAGAAGAACGAGTGCAGTGAGGGCGATACAGTACGCATCATGGAGACTCGTCCGTTGAGCAAGACCAAGAACTGGAGATTAGTAGAAATCGTAGAAAAAGTTAAATAGCAATGATACAGCAGGAATCACGTTTACAGGTGGCTGACAACAGCGGTGCAAAGGAAGTTCTTTGTATCAGGGTACTTGGAGGTACACGCCGCCGTTATGCAAGGGTGGGCGACAAAATCGTAGTTGCAGTTAAGAGCGCTATCCCTGGCGGTGACGCCAAGAAGGGCTCAGTTTCAAAAGCTGTAGTTGTCCGCACCAAGAAAGAAATCCGCAGACCGGACGGTTCATACATCCGTTTTGATGACAATGCTTGCGTTCTCCTGAACAACGCCGGCGAGGTTCGTGGTACACGTATCTTCGGCCCTGTTGCAAGAGAGCTTCGTGAGAACTATATGAAGATTGTTTCACTGGCACCGGAGGTCCTCTAACAAGCAATTATTATGAAGAAGTTACATATCAAGAAAGGCGACATCGTCTATGTAAACGCCGGTAATGACAAAGGTAAGACCGGTAAAGTGCTTGAGGTTATCACATCAAAGGACCGTGCCATCGTAGAAGGCATCAACATCGTAAGCAAGCACACTAAACCAAGCCCGAAACATCCTCAGGGCGGTATTGTTAAACAGGAGGCAGGTGTTCATATTTCCAACCTTCAGCATGTAGATCCTAAGACCGGAGCTCCTACAAGAACTGGTATGAAGATCGTTGACGGAAAGAAAGTACGCTATGCTAAAAAATCTGGAGAGGAGATTAAATAATGGCAAAGACTACTAACAAATCAGCAGCAGTTGCAGCATTACCTGCTGGATATGTTCCGGCTTTGAAAAAAGTCTATAAGGAAGAGATTGTAGCCAAGTTGATGAAAGAGTTCGGTTACTCATCAGTAATGCAGTGCCCTAAGCTCGTCAAGATCACCATCAATGAGGGTGTCGGCGATGCTACCGGTGACAAGAAACTCGTAGAGGTTGCACAGCAGGAGCTCACTACCATCACTGGCCAGAAGGCGGTTGTTACGCATTCAAGAAAAGATATCTCCAACTTCAAACTCCGTAAGGGAATGCCTATCGGAACAAAGGTTACCCTTCGCGACGTAAGGATGTATGAGTTCCTTGAGAGACTTATCCGCGTTTCTCTTCCACGTATCAGGGACTTCAACGGTATCTCTGAGAAAATGGACGGAAAGGGTAACTACACTCTCGGTATCAAGGAGCAGATCATCTTCCCTGAGATCGACATCGACAAGATCACCAAGATCCTCGGTATGGAGATTACCTTCGTTACTACAGCTAAGACCGATGAGGAGGCTTATGCTCTTCTTAAAGCATTCGGTCTGCCTTTCAAGAAACATAACAACTAATAAAGGAGAACAAGATGGCAAAAGAATCAATGAAAGCCCGCGAAGTTAAACGCGCGAAATTGGTTG
>JBJFDE010000285.1:0-5891 GCA_051889855.1 Candidatus Cryptobacteroides sp.
GTAAAAGCAATGTCGCTTTTACGCGACATTCTTCCGGGGCTGGTCATATCAGATAATATTTTACCAGATATTGAAAAAGTATATTTGTTGGCACAGTACAAGCCAGTTATTTCCGATTCAAATATTGGCTTTGACGATGAAATAAACATAAATGATGCTTTACCTGTAATGTCAAAGGCTGATTTCATCAAGAGTTTAATACACATATTCGGAGCATCTATATTCGTGGATGGCAGTGTTCTGAGACTCATAAACACTGGAAGTATTATAAACAATGATAGCTGTATGTGTCTTGATGATAAGGTCAGCGATGAATATTCTTGCGCTTTTGAAGCCGGCAAGAATTATACTTTTTCATTTGCTGATGATTCGGAGGAGAATTCGTATTCAGGAAACCCATCTGATGACGGCATTCCATACGCCAACTCATATTATGACGCTATTATAAACAATAGCGAATCTGCAGATGAGAGCGGATACATATCTGTTGTCCATAAGCCCACAGGCGATATATTTTCCTTCAAAAGGAGTTCATTCCCCGGTTCAAACAATAACAGATACCCTTCAGAATGTGTGTTCAAGAATGTACAGAATATCAACTGGGACTATGCCAAATCTGACGAAAGCCTGGATTATTCAAGCAGTTTCAAGTTGTGTCGATGCATTCCGGAACGGTTTATTCACCCTAACAGTCATAAAGATTTTATGATATCTCCTATCCTGGAGCTGCCATCTAGAGGAAACGAAAGAGGGTCTGACGCTATCATAGGTATAATTAACACCAACCAGATGAGCGATTGTGGTTATGAGATTGCCAGAACGGACATCAACAGCGGCATTGAAAAATACCAGGATATCAAGGTCAATTTTTCGCTTCGGCCTCAAATGCTGGGGAAATACCATTTACCAATTGCCGGATGGGCCAGAGAGGACAAACAAATTGTCCGGACGAAATTGAACATCGGTATTGCTGAGCTGGCCTCAATGCGTATGTTCCATAAGGTTTATTTCAATGGGCGAGAATGGCTAATTAAAAAATTAGAGATAAGCATAAATTCAACGAATGGAATTAAAGAAGTCAGCGGCGAATTTATAAGCGTATAATGTCCTTTTTTGCACTGGTCATCATACGTATGTTTGTAAAAAAATAATAACAGATGATTATAAATGCTCCATCTTCAACTGAGATAGTATTTTCCAGGACCGCAAGCCCGATTACCGTTTCCGGCATCGGAAACGATGCGTCGCTGTCTGTTATCATCGAAACAGATGGTCCCTCAATTGAGTTTGAGCCTAAATTATATAATGGGGCATATACATTGCCGCTGTCCGATCTTTTGAAATCTCTGGAATCCGATCTCAGCATTCCGGACACCGCTCCTTCAGGAGTTTTCTTTTTCACTGCGAGAAAGGCAACAATAACTTTCAGCGAAATACCTTCTCTATCCTCATCTCCATCAGATATAAAATCATGCGCCATATATTGGATGCCAGGCTATTGTCGGGCCCGAAGCAATATTAACGGCAATTTACAAAATGGGCATTATTGGTGGACAACACGCCCGCAATCATGCATAACCTATAAATGGTCGAAAGAATTCCTAACCATAGCTCTTTCATCGGGAGATTCGGAACCTTCCAAGATTCATATTTATGTGGACATTCATCTTGGACGGACAGGGAAAGTGTCCATACTTTATAAAAGCCTGTTAACAACTAAGCAAGCATCTCTGGCAACAATTGATTGCAGCTATGACAAGATTGAAAGCATTGCCAAAGAAAATGGTTACGGCGATGACGATATCTTGGCATACGACATATATGGTTCTGATGGTGTATCCAGAGATTGCCCGATTGGCCAGAGATTCATCATTGCACCTAATGACAGAAATGTAAGAGCATGGACATTCCGCAACAGTCTCGGTGCATTCGACACAGTCTATAGTTCTGGCGAACTATGCAGGGCCATTGACTCAGAAACGAGAAATTTCACTACTTCCGGTAGCGAGATGGAGCTGGCCAATATCAGTAAAGAAGTATTCACTGTCAATACTGGCTACATCAGAAGTAAAGGCGAACTCAATCTTGGGTACGAATTTTTGCGCTCTTCAGAGCGATATATCCTGTCTGCTGACGGAAATCATCATAGGATAGTGGTTGATAGTCAAGACTCTAAAAAAGTGCTTGATGCTGCCGGAAGTTTATCATTCAAATGCCGGATGTCAGAAGAGGTATTTGGCTATGCTGAAGAAAAAAGTGTACTCGATGAGTGGAGCGACGAATTCACATGAGGGACGGCTCCAGATGAATCGCAGGCATATTATGTCCCATCATTGTCAATCAATGATGAGGATCGAAATATTATAATTAAGGCCATTGAGGCGGCAAGGCACTCTCCCAAGCTTATCGGAGGCCAATGGTGGTTATGGGATTTCGACAACGGAGAATATAAAAATACTGGCAGTATAGGGTCATTTGAAGAATCTATTACACTGAATGAAACTATCATCGATGTGCAGAACCGGCTAGCGGCTCTTGAGTCTGCAGCAAATGTCCGCTCTGCCATTGTTGATTTCCTGACCCAGGGAGATTATGATGCATTAAGGGCAGCCGGGCTGGTTGACGCTAAAAAATTATACTTCATTACTAATGAGGATGATTCAATAGCGAAGATGTATATAGGTGCTGATTTCATGTCAACACGCCTTTCCGATGGAGCCAAGTGCCCCGCATCTTTCCCCGGTGGCCTAGAATTCGGTCAATACGTGTCAGGATTGAGCGGCGCTATGATAAGCGCAAGCGGTGCAGCTGAATTGCAGTCATTGCTTGTCAGGGGGCCACTTATTACAAATGAGGTCATATTTAACAGAATCAGCGCACAGGAAGGAGATAATTTTTACTCTGAAAATGGGACAATCAATAGTGTAACCCTCCTTCCTGACGGAACATATAACGTATTCATACATAAAAGATTCGATAATGATTTTTTATCATTTAAGGAAGGTGATATCATATATGGCGAAACTAATAATATCATACACTCAGAAGGGTCATTTGTATCATGGATGAGAGTACTGTCAGTTGACACGGTTAAAAACAGTATAAATGTCGTTATGTATCATGATGATGATGTGCCTGGCGGAAAGAATCATTCGCCGATATCGCACATGAGAATTGCCAGGCGCGGAAACGCATTTGATACTGAAAGACAAAGTTACTGGTACTTATCGGCCACAAGCGAAAAATGCCTGATATGGCTTGAAGGCGTAAGTTCTCCTATACTCAATGAAGGGAATTACTTCATTATGATTGGGCGGCCAAAGAATTTATCGATATTCGATAATTTGCCTATCAATTACAGCCAATCATACATTTATGCCAGAGGCGCTATCTTCCAGGATATTTTCAGGGTTGATTTTGCCGGAAATCCGGTACAGTCTCTCATTGACAGAGGCTTTTGGTCAATAGATATTGCCAATTCTGAAGGTGGGTACATTTGCAGCCCATCGGAGGCAAGTACTGTTTGGCACCTCGGATGCCGGTGGAAGTGCCTTAAAAGCGGTACCACTCAAGAGCCAAAATACTCATCCACCGACTGGGCGATGATTGAAGGCAATCCTAATTTCAGTATTAGCATTGACTCCAGTAATGGTTGGGTCTTCAATCATAGCAATTTTAAAACGACACTTTTTATTAGAGGTACCATTTATAATCAGGACGTTACCGAAGATATACGTGATGACGATGTCATATGGACAAGAGATACTGGCGACATTGAAGAGGATAACGCATGGGCGGTATCACGAGCATCGGCCGGTAAATCCATTGACCTTACAACTGATGATTTGGGGCCTCATTATACGACATTACACTCATGTACATTCAGGTGCCAAGCACTCTTGAGAGATGGTCAGAAGGGTGAAGATTATGTAACTTTTTAATGTATATAGATAGATATTATGGCTACTATACAAAAGAGTATAGCGATTATGTTTAAGCCTCTCAGGTGCAGTTGTGCGATCGAGGCAATTGGACCGGTACCGGCAAAACAAGCATATCAAGGAGATAAGCGCGAATATACTCCTGATTACACCTTAACTCCCCTTACACTATATCCTCGTTGCAACGCCATAAATCAGGACAACGATGAGCTTATCGATGACATCAACACCGCTTTGACCAATGTACGGTGGTTCGAAATCATTGGTGGTAAAGAGCGATTGATAGGCCTGTCAGAAAATGATTATGACATCACTGTCACGGGCGATGAAAAAGGTAAATTGGTTATCCGGAGGAATTCATCGACAATATCTCCTGTTACACTGAAATTTAGCGCCGAATATACAGATTTCCGGACTGGCCATGTTTATAAATTCGAAAAATCTGCAATCATCGTATGTTCTGATGCAACATCTGCAGTCCCGGCACTTTCGTTAGATTGTCCACCCGTTGTAATTTATAATCCACTCAGAGATTTTCATCCAGAATTTACCGTTAGCGCAAAAGTCATAGCAGGGGATATTGATGTTAGCCAAGGATGCATATTCTCCTGGTCAAGAGTGAATCAGACAACTGGGGAATTAACGCCCGTTACAGCCGATGATCTTGAAATCGTTGACAAAAATAAACTTACGGTTGACAGGGACATTATACAAGAGTTATCTTATGTTTGCGAGGCTGTTTATCGCAGTGACGAATATAATGACCCTATCCACATGTCATCATCTGTAACTTTCAGACGATGTGTAGGTAAGCTTGAATGCGATTGGGAAGGGGCTCCTGACGTTGTGTCTGACTCGTCGGTGATAATCAGGCCAAGAGCTATTATTTCTGACCAGAATGGCATAATTCCCGGTGACGGCGAAGGCAACCTTAAGCTGTGCTGGTTCGTCAAGCGCTCGCAGTATTCAGGATTCGTTGCCGTGGTTGAGGGACAGTATCCTGAAATACCATTTACCGACGGCATGATTATCAGGCTCGATGTCGAAGACATTGGTTCAAATGCTGTCGTTTCCAACGCCGGCGGTGAGATAATAACTTCCGGTGACAGTATCGTCGTCTCAAGATAAACTATTTATAAAAAAATCGAATATGGCTTACTATATCAAGGTCACGCCTGCAATTGCGAGGCATTTGCGGCTTACAGAAATCAGAAACAAAACAGCCGACGGGAATTATCTGCTTTGGCAGGCAGACATTGCCAGCTTCCCAGGGAAAACGATATCAGATCGAGCTGCTTATGTAGGAGGAGTATGTCTTACAGCTACTTGTGCTAAGAGAGAAATTGACGGCAATTTAAGTTCTCCTGCTTTAGTATCAACCCCAAAAGAATTTGAAAATGAGTAAAGCATCTGCAGTTGGAACGATAGTGTTCATTGAGCAAGTTGGAGTGTACATGCCTTTGCTCCAGTGCGACAACGGTGACCTCTACCAGGAATTCGAAGGAGAGTCTTCGGATCCTAAAAATATATCTCCTGATTTTAAAGCGATGAAACCTGTTATCAGTTACATCATCACCAGTTCAAGAGTGGCTGAAGGTTTGGTAACTCCTACATCGGTAGTATGGAAGTTCAATGGAGTAGAGCTCACTTTCAATAATGGAGTATCAACCAACAGTTTCGGTGGCGAGACAGGGCACTTTGAACTAGTCTCCAAAGATAATAACGGTGGCTATTACGGGCTGAAAATCATAAAAAACCTTGTCAAAGCAAGCGATGGAGCCGCTTGCACCATAACGGCAATAGCAACTATCTCCGTTGGCAACTCATCTGACGAAATACAGCAAATGTATTCGATTCCTATCACTAAGTCGGTAGGTAATCAGAAGCATGTAACCATCATATCCGGTGATAACAAGTATTTTGTATTGGCCGATAAAGATACATCCTGTA
>JBJFDE010000286.1:0-5847 GCA_051889855.1 Candidatus Cryptobacteroides sp.
CAATGAAGTAGTAAAGCACAAGGAAAACTACCTTGCCGCTTTCGATGAGATAAAGGTGTTCACAACGGAGATATCTTCCTACTCGGATGCATCAATCACTGTAGAATTCAAGCCGGAATATGAAAACACTTCATTCCCGTCACGGCTCAAGTCTCAGGTAACCTCGATGGCAATAAACTTCGGCGGAGCGAACTGGTCAATCTATGGAATCGATGAAAACGGCTTCAACAACAACATCATTACCGGCCACAGGTCCCACGAGATAGTGCTTAATGGATATAATTACCGTCAATTGCGGCAATATGCGGACTATCTGGTGGAATATCTGTCCCGCAACAGGAGGATATCCGGAGCGGAAGTCTGGGGCCTGGGACTTGGGGGAAGACCTCGGACCGAATTCAATATGGAATATGATTTCGAGAGGATGGCCGCCTCAGGCATTACTCCACATCAGTATTATTCTGCATTGTCTTCCCGACTGTATGACAGGAAGATTTTTGCAATCAGTAACGGCGGGAATCTGGTGGATGTTGTTCTGCGTTCGTCTGAGCTGGAAGAATATGATTATTGGCATGTGCTTAACTCTCCGGTACAGGTGTCGGATATGGCTGTGCCTTTGAAGGATATAGGCAGCATAGAGAAGAAACTTTCAGGGGTTAATATAAGGAAGAAACAGCAGTCATATCAAATAAGGGTATGCTTCGATTTCATCGGCAGCTATGAGCTCTCAAAGAAGGTAATCAGCTCAGCCGTGGACCACATGAACGGTGAGGTCCTTCCGGTTGGGTACAAGGCTGTCAATCCCTCAGGCGGATGGTGGGATGACAACAAGGACAGATATGTCTGGCTCATTCTTCTCATAGTTGCTGTCATCTTCGTGATGCTGGCCATGACTTTCGAATCGCTAATGCTGCCATTTGCCGTGATTTTCATGATACCGGTTTCATTCATCGGCCTGTTCCTGATTTTCGGGCTGTCGGATTTGTCATTTGACCAGGGTGGCTTTGCAGCCTTGGTCATGCTGTGCGGGATAGTCGTAAATGCAGGAATCTATATAGTCCTCACCTACAAAAGCATAATGAAGCGAAGGGGAGGCCTTCCATGCCTGAGAGCATACACGAAGGCCTTCGGCTTGAAGGTCAGACCAATCATGTTGACGATGATATCAACTGTTCTCGGTCTGGTTCCTTTCCTTTCCGAAGGCCCTCATGAGGTTTTCTGGTTTGACTTTGCCATCGGCACCATAGGAGGAATGGCCTTCTCTGCCATTGCCGTCATCCTGCTCCTGCCGGTGTTCGCAATATCAAAGAAATAGATTATTTCATTGCGTCTATGCCGCTCTGAAGGAAGGCTACAAAGCCCGGGATGTCGAGGTCATATCCTCGGGTAGGGACGAGCTGCTCGCCGTCAGGGGAGAGGATCACGTAGTTTGGCTGGGCATTCACGTTGAACCTTGTACGGACAATATACGAATTGGCCCTTCCAAGCTGTTTGTAAACGTCACCGTTATCAGCCTTCACCCAGTCTTTTTCATCGAGCTTGCTCTTGTCGTCAGTATAAAGGGCAACAATCACGAAGTCATTCTTCAGCATGCCAAGAACGGCAGGGTCGCTCCAGACCCTTGACTCCATCTCGCGGCAGTTCACGCAGCCGTGGCCGGTGATGTCCACAAATACTGGTTTACCCTCAGCCTTTGCAGCTGCAAGTCCTTCTTCAAGAGTGAAATATCCCTCAAGGCCGAGAGGCAGGTGAAGACCATATCTATCACCGGTGCTTCCTGCAGAAGAAGTGCCGGTTGCCGAAGTTGAAACGCTTCCCTGACCGATGACAAAGTCTTGAGTAGTGATAGGAGGCAGGTAGCCGGACAAAGCTTTAAGCGGTGCTCCGAACATGCCCGGAATCATATATACCACGAATGAGAATACTCCGATGGCAAGGGCAAGCCTCTTCACGGAAAGATGCTCTACCGGCTCGTCGTTCGCAAAACGAATCTTTCCGAGCAGATAAAGTCCAAGCAGAGTAAAGACAACAATCCAGATGGCGAGGTAAACCTCCCTGTCGAGTATTCCCCAATGGTAGGTCTGGTCTGCAACGCTCAGGAACTTCAGACCGAGTGCGATTTCAATGAAGCCGAGAACAACCTTCACCGAATTGAGCCATCCGCCGCCGCTCTGTTTGAATTTCTTCAGCAGGGAAGGGAAGAGAGCAAGTATGGTGAAAGGAAGCGCAAATGCGAGGGAGAAGGCAAGCATTGTGACCATAGGGGTCCAGAACTCGCCCTGAGTTGACTTGATGAGCACTGTTCCTACAATCGGACCTGTACATGAGAATGAAACTAGCACGAGGGTGAGCGCCATGAAGAAAATGCCGAGAATACCACCCTTGCCGGCTCCTTTGTCGCTCTTGTTCACAAGAGACTGTGGCAAAGTAATCTCGAAGGCTCCGAAGAAAGAAGCTGCAAAAACCATGAACACCACGAAGAAGATGAGGTTTGGCAGCCAGTGCGTAGCAAGCCAGTTGAAGATGTCCGCTGTCACGGCATCACCACCTACAATTCTGGTTATCAGAATGATAAGCGAAATAGGAACTGTATAAAGCACTACGATGAAGAAGCCGTACATGATTGCCTTGAAACGTCCCTGGGCAGGGGTTGACGAACCTTTCATGAAGAATGAAACTGTCATCGGAACCATAGGGAAGACGCATGGCGTAAGGAGCATTGCAAATCCCCAGAGAATGGCCTCAAGGATAAGTGCCCAGATGGAGGAACCTTCTGAATCAGATCCGCCGATAACCGCCTCTTCGGCAGCTGCCACGCTTGATGACAGGGCTATGTTGAAATCGTAATATTCACTCTTGCATGTCTGGTCAGTGCAGGAGTTTGTGAAGATGCTTCCCTTAAATGAACCGTTTTCCTGCTCCATGACAATGTCCTGGGCGATTTGGATCATATCGTAGAAGCACTCCATCTTGCCACCCATTCCGTCATCCTCCAGCACTGGAGTGCCAAGGCAATAAAGTTCACCGCTTGGACGGCATCCCTGATATTCTGCATCAAAGATTTCGGTAGGGGAGAAAGAGTCGGTCAGGGAATAGGTATGATACCCGGATGCAATCTTGCCGGTGAACACTACCTGAAGAAGCGAATCCTGTTTAGGTGTAACCTCAGTGCTCCAGCTCACAATCTTGCTCGGAGCAGATGGCTGAGCATAAGTTGCGACACCCGCAAGGAGTGCCGCAAACAACATGATGTTTCTGATGAATTTCATAATTTGTGATCGTATTCTTTATTTTGCAAATGCAACCGACCTGGTTTCCCTGATTACGGTAATCTTGACCTGTCCCGGATAAACCATCTCTTCCTGAATCTTCTTTGCAATCTTTCCTGAAAGCTCTTCTGCATCATGGTCAGATACCTGGTCAGCACCGACAATTACTCTGAGCTCCCTTCCTGCCTGGATTGCATAAGTCTTGGTGACTCCCGGATAAGACTGGGCAATGTTCTCCATGTCCTTGAGTCTCTTGATATATGACTCAATCACCTCGCGTCTTGCTCCGGGACGAGCGCCTGAAATTGCGTCGGCTACCATGACAAGAGGTGAAATGATAGAAGTCATCTCCACTTCTTCATGGTGCGATCCTATGGCATTGCATACGTCAGGTTTCTCTTTGTATTTCTCAGCGAGCTTCATACCGAGAATTGCATGTGGAAGCTCAGGATCCTCGTCTGAGACTTTTCCGATATCGTGGAGAAGTCCGGCCCTCTTTGCAGTTTTTGGATTGAGTCCGAGCTCAGAAGCCATTGTAGCACAAATGTTTGCAACCTCACGGGCATGCTGGAGCAGATTCTGTCCGTAAGAAGAACGGTATTTCATCCTTCCGATGAGTTTCACAAGTTCTATATGCATGCCATGGATACCCAAGTCGATACATGTCCTCTTTCCTGTCTCCATGATTTCGTCTTCCAGCTGCTTCTGTACCTTTGCAACCACTTCCTCGATGCGGGCAGGATGGATACGTCCGTCAATCACGAGCTGGTGCAGGGCAAGACGTGCCACTTCTCTTCTTACAGGGTCAAATGCAGAAAGCAGGATTGCTTCAGGAGTGTCGTCAACCACAATCTCCACACCTGTTGCAGCCTCAAGTGCCCTGATGTTCCTTCCTTCCCTTCCGATGATGCGACCTTTGATCTCATCGCTGTCGATATGGAAGACAGTCACGGCATTCTCGATTGCAGTCTCAGAAGCAGTACGCTGTATTGTATTGATCACTATTCTTTTAGCTTCCTTGCTTGCAGTGAGTCTTGCCTCATCCATCACGTCATTGATATAAGACTGGGCCTGGCTTCTTGCTTCAGCTTTCATATTGTCCATGAGCTGGTTCTTGGCCTCAGCGGCAGTCATGCCCGCAATCTCTTCAATCTGCTTGATTGCTTCCTGACGCAGCCTTTCATATTCTTCAGTCTTCTTGTTTGCAATCTCGACCTGAGCTTTAAGGCTCTCCCTGATAGCATCAGCTTCCTTCTGCTTGCGTCCAAGCTCAGAATGCTGCTGGTTCAGAGTGTTCTCCTTCTGTTTCAGACGGCTTTCAGTTTCGCGGATCTGGTTGTTCTTCTCGTTGATGTACTGCTCATGCTCGCTCTTGAGCTGGAGGAATTTTTCCTTTGCCTGTAAAATCTTCTCCTTTTTGATGCCTTCAGCCTCGATTTCAGCCTTCTTTATGATTTCCTCCTTCTGTCCCTTCAGTAGTATCCTGCGGACGATTATGTATGTACCAAGCGCAATGCCTGCACCCAGAACAGCCGACAAAATATAAAATAGTATATTCATATAAAATGGTTTAGTTGTTTATTCTCAATTATTGGCCAGGAACTGTGGGGGAATGTCGGCAGTGATGCACATAAAACAATCCGACCGGACAGCACGGAAGCCATCCGGTCGGACTATATTCAAATAAAAAGCCGTTAGTCAGTTTGTCAGAAAATCTTATAGAATAAGATTTGAGCTCCGAAAACCGGTTCAGACATCCTCCGTCCCGCCATGCGGAATCCCCGTGAGGGTCACATAGGTCCGTCTTCCCCATTCGAGTAAACTCGGTTCCTTAATTAGTGTTGATTTCAGCAAATAATAATCAACTAACGGCTGTTTTTTTCAATATCTTCAAGATAACTGTCAAGTTCTCCCGCCAATTTCCTCTCATCCTCCTCCATCAATGCCATCTTCTGGTTCAGGGCAATGTTCGTCATGCACATCTTCAAAGCAACGATGGAAACTATTTCGGACAATTTCTTCTCAGGGAACTTATCCTGCCAGAATTTGATTTTCTCATTGATCTCCGACGCCGCCTTCCTCATTATCTCCTCCTGTTTCTGGGATACGGTGAACTTGTATGATTTACCAGCTATGAATATTTCGATATTCTGTCCCATTCTATCCCTGTATCAATGCAATGCATCTGTCAATCTCCTTGATGATGCTATCAATCTTTTCCTTTGCCTGAGAGTTGTCAGTCCCGGTGCCCATGAAAGCCTCAGTCAACTTCAAGTTATCAATCTGTCTTTCCAACTCAGATATCCGCTTCCTGTAGATTTCATTCAGGTTCTTGGACTGTTCAAGCTCGGAACTGAGCCTTTCCCGCTCGTTTTTTTCCGCTTCGTAGGCTGCAATCAGCCTTGTTATTTTCTGCTTTACAGTTTCAAGCATTCCTTATCCTTTAAACCTACCTTGCAAAAATAAGAAACTGCTTTGATTTCTCAAAATAATTCAAGAAAAACAAAGCAGTTATCCGTAAAAAACAGCAGCCTAAAGCTCTTCTACAGCCTTCATGCCTTCATCGATGGCCTGTCTG
>JBJFDE010000287.1:0-1636 GCA_051889855.1 Candidatus Cryptobacteroides sp.
CCCAGTCATATAAGTACTTTGCAATCTTCTCCTCATGTTTTGAAGGTCTTGGAATACGGGTAATCTCGTAAAAGTTCTTCCACACTATCTGTGGATCCAGTTCTTTGATAGTCATATCCTTATGTTTAAATTATTACTGAAGCTTGATGTTCACTGGCATGGATGATTCCTGGCCGAGCTGATAAACAGGGATCCGGCTCTGGATCAGGAGATTCTTTCCATCCAGAATCTTGACTGTACAGATTGAAGGAATTCTGTAATGCACCTGCACTTTTTTCTTGTACTTGTCAGCCTTCTCCGACATTTCCGGCTGGGAGAAAGCCTGAGGAATTATTTCCATCACAACCGGCTTTCCTGAAAGATTGTCAGCCGGCAGAAGGCCTGCAGTGTCTGATATTCTGAAAGCGATATACATCTGGCTCTCAGCCTCTGCATCAGGAATTACATCAAACGACATGGCCATGTCATTAAAGTCTGAATAACCGACAAAAAGGGTCATATACTCTTCTTCAAGCCTGGTCAGTTCTGCAATTGCAGCACCCATTGCCTCGCCGCTGTAAGTTGCATCCGTATCTCCTGTCACTATCTGCAGCCTCTTCTGGCGGAGTTTGAAAATGGTTTCAGCTGCCTCCGCAGCCTTCTTGTCGGCAGATTTTTCCACCACCATGTTCTGCTGGACAGAAACCTTGCTGTATGAAGACTCCTTTTTGGAATTGCGATAAAGAGTGGCAGATTCGGATGTGAGGTTGGATGATACGCCTTTGTTTGAAAAATCACCTTTGGACTGGCCCGGGAATTTCCACACTACTCCGTCACCGAAGGATGCATCCGAAAAAGAAACAAGTCCGGACGAAGTAAGCCTCATGGTTGTTGCATCGATATCTCCTTTCGGGACCTGCATTGAATAACGTTTGCTCTGGTCAGCCTCTACATAAGGAGTCATCTTCACGCTTTTGATCCTTACAGTCGATTCATCTTTCTGACGCGCCTTGACACCGAGATATTTCTCTGCAAATTTTGCATAAGGTCCGGCATGGAAAGTCTCATGCTCAGCCTCAACCTGCAAGGAAATGACAGTTGAAGGAAGGCAATAAGTGACAACGCCTTCCATATCCGGTTCGTTTTTCGCTGACACCGGCATTCCAACCGATGCCAACATGGCAAAAGCCACAGAAAACAAAAACAATCGTTTCATAATTGTGTATTCCTTATTTATATTATTTCCATCTTTTATGTGTCCACAACCAATTGTGAGGGCATTCATTGATATCCTTTTCCAGCAAATCGAAATAATGCCGCGCAATCTCCTCCGGCTGCATCTGTGACGCATCCCTGCAGATTGGAGTGAATGAAAATTCATATTTGCCGCGGCTTACGGCCTTCATTCCCATATAAACAACGCTATGCCCCAATTTATGTGCCAGCTTGACACTTCCGAGCATTGCCTTGGTCTTCTGATGCAGGAACTCCCCTATCTCATAGGCAGTCATATATGGGTATTGGTCTGCTATGTAGATATATGCATTTCGTTCATTCCTGTATTTCATTGCATAACGAAGGATGTCATCACTTTCTATCTGGCAAATATCGCCCGCTTCGACAAGGGGCCTCACCCTGTTTCTCATGAAAAATTCGT
>JBJFDE010000288.1:0-1631 GCA_051889855.1 Candidatus Cryptobacteroides sp.
CTTTTTCGCGAGTTTTTTGAAGTATCGCCATTGTTTTATTCTTTGTTTTTAAATATTCGAAATCAGGTCAAAAAATAGTTATTGGGGTGCGAAGATAGTGATTTTTATTCAATTAACCACTATTTTTTAAGCAAAGGGCCAATAAAGTTGACAGAGTCAATCACTACCCTTGTAGAGTCCTCCACTACAACACCGTAACTGTCAAAAGCTCTGAGGAGCGTGGAATTCCTGGCCATCTCGTCGCTCCGCATCCCGAAACCCTGCATAAAACCCTTGTCGGAAAACATCCTTACATAGCAATCAGTGTAGATTTCCTTGTTGGCCTGGTCCCAGTACAGTGTGTCTGTTTCCATCGTTTCCTGCTTGATGACATTCTGCACCACAACATTGCCGAAAGCCGACCAAAGTTCCTCTTTGCGCTTCTTTGCCTTATAATGTTTGGCGTTGTCCGAATACATCACTGTCTCCAGGACATCATATTCGGTGTAGGCATAGACGGAAAGTCCTTTCGGAAAAAGTTCATAGGCGCAGGAATCATTGTCGTAGCATTCCATCAGCGGGGCTTCAACCCTCATCTTGAGTTCCCCGTTGCTTGTGTCGATGAAAAACATGTTTTCGACAATCTGCACAGGGGTTTCCGAAAGATTGAGCTGCTCGGCTTCAGAGAGTTTTCCGCCGCATGAATATACGATGAAAGCAACCGCGGCTGCGGTTGCAATCATCGATATTCTATGAGAATGCCGTTTCAAGGTATTTGAATAGGGACTACTTCTGAGTCCTTACTGTAGTTGTGGCATGCATGCCTCCGCAGTTCACTGTGTAAGACTGTCCTTCCGAAAGGTCGTACATGAATGCATCAGCCTTCTGAGGGAAGTAAACGCTGTAACTGCCGATCAGGGAGTTGCAGTCATCGGCAAGGCTAGGGTCAGCAGCCTTTGCCTTCTGGAGATAGTCGATGGCAACCCAGTAGTTGGCCCTTGAGGTAACTTCATTGCCTCCACATCTTGTAGATCCCCAGATAGTTCCGATGAGGTAATAGGCCTTGCCGGCATTTGCAGGAGAAATCTCGGCAGCCTTCTTGGCAGCTTCGAATCCCTTTCCGGTCATGCCGTTCTTCACACAGTATGTGGCAAGTTCAAGCTGGTAATCAGCCTTTGCACTCTCTTCAATGTCTTCAGATGCGATAGCCTCCTCAAGATACTTTGCAGCAAGTTCGGAGTTGCTCTTGGCAGCGTGGAGCTTGTAGAGATAGTAGGCTGAATTGGATGAAGGCTGGTTGTTGTGCATCGTTGTGACTGCCTTGAGGAAGAGTTCGTTGTTCTGGCAACCATCGGTGGAACCCATCATCTTTACGATGTTGGTGATGAGGTCCATATCCTCCGGAGCGGCTTCAAGACGCGGAGTGAAGAGGCTGATGAGATTCTCGCAGCTGGCGACCTTGCTGCCGATGAACAGTCCTTCCAGATCGGCCTTTGCCTTTGCATTGTCATCATTCTGCTCCATCTTCTCAAACATGGCAATCGCCGTCTGATAGCTGTTGATGACATCTTCAGCAGTGATTTTGTCCTCCTTGAAGAGAGCAATTGCAGAATTGAGGTCCAGCAGGAATATGTTTGAAAGAGTCTTCTCCT
>JBJFDE010000289.1:0-21528 GCA_051889855.1 Candidatus Cryptobacteroides sp.
TCTGAGGACATTTCCTGGTATGTCCATCTTCCTTCCAAGTGATGCACGTCTAACGGCTGAGCTTGTGAAGTTGCTTGTCGATTATCCTTATCCTGCTTATGTACGCGTAGGACGTGCAGCCGTTCCTGACGTATATACGGACGAGAACGTCCGTTTCGAAATCGGAAAGGCCAATATCGTTCACGAAGGAAACGATGTAGCCATAATTGCCACCGGTGAGACTGTATATCATGCATTGACAGCAGCCAGGGAACTTGAAAAGGAAAATATCCATGCAAGAGTCCTTGACCTTTCAAGCATCAAGCCTTTTGACAAGGAAGCCGTGCTGAAAGCAGCATCTGAAACCGGAAGGATAGTGACGGTGGAGGAGCACAGCATTTTCGGAGGCCTTGGAGCACTTGTCACTGAAGCCATTTCAGAGAATCCGGTGCCGGTGAAGATTCTCGGAATTCCTGATGAAAATGTAATCCACGGCACATCGCCTCAGATTTTCAGGCACTATGGCATTGACCATGAGGGCATTGCAGCCACAGTACGCGAATTCATCAAAAAATAAGTTCCATGGAAACAAGAGTAATTTCAATTGACCAGAGCACTCAGTCCACAAAGGGATTTGTTTTCGATGAAAAAGGAACTATCCTCAGCCGTGCAAGCCTTGCCCACAAGCAGATTTATCCTCGCTCGGGTTTTGTGGAGCATGACCCTGAGGAAATCTACAGGAACACTGTCAATGTAATCAGAGAACTGACAGGCGACTGCCCTGACGAGAATGTAAACTGGTCGATTGCCATCACCAACCAGAGGGAAACCGTAGTTGTGTGGAACAAAATTACCGGAAAACCGGTCTGCAATGCAGTCGTATGGCAGTGCACCAGAGGTGAAGACATCTGCAACAGACTCAGGGAAGAAGGATATTCGGAGACTTTCAAGCAGAAAAGCGGCCTTCTGATCGATCCTTATTTCTCAGCCAGCGGAGTGAAATGGGTGCTTGACAATGTTGAAGGTGTAAGGCAGGCTGCCGAAAAAGGCGAAATCCTCATGGGCACAATAGAAACCTGGCTAATCTGGAAGCTGACTGAAGGACGCAGCCACGTGACCGACTACACCAATGCATCCAGGACCCTTCTGTTCAATATCCACACCATGGACTGGGACCGGGAACTGCTTGACATAATGACCATTCCGGCTTCAATGCTTGCAAAGCCTCTTCCAAGCGATGCTGTTTTCGGGCAGACCACCGTCGAAGGGCTTTTCAGCAGGAACATTCCGATTGCCGGAGCAATCGGAGACTCGCACGGAGCTCTTGTCGGACAGATGTGCTTCACTGAAGGACTTGGAAAGGCCACATACGGTACAGGTTCTTCCGTCATGGTCAATATCGGAGAGAAATATTCCGATGCTCCTGAAGGTCTGGTTACTTCCGTCGGTTTCGCGGCACTTGGAAAAGTCTTCTATGGATTTGAGGGAAACATCCACTGCACGGGAATGACGGTAAGCTGGCTGGTGAATGAACTGAAGCTCATCAGTGATGCAAGCCAGATCGAAGCAATTGCCACTTCAGTGGAAAACAACGCAGGTGTATATTTCGTCCCTGCATTCGCAGGTCTCGGGGCACCATGGTGGAGGCCGAAGGCAAAAGCTGTGATCAGCGGGCTAAGCCTTGGAACAGGTCTTCCACATGTCTGCAGGGCAGCCCTCGAGTCCATAGGATTCCAGGTGACTGACCTGATAAAGGCAATGACTGAGACTGCGGGCATACAGCTCAGGGAACTCAGGGTTGACGGAGGCCCTACAAAGAACAATTTCCTGATGCAGTTCCAGTCCGACCTTCTCGGAGTACCGGTCGTACGTTCTGAAATCGAAGATGCATCGGCATTCGGAGCATTCATAATGAATGGATTCGCAAGGGGAACATGGTCTTCTTTCGACCAGCCTGCATCTCTGGCAAACTTCAATCAGGCCATCGTTCCTCAGACAAATGAAAATACGCTTTCCGCATACAAAGGATGGAGGGAAGCAGTTGAACAGTTAATGAAATAATAACACACAAATAACCAATACAATGAAAAAGAACATCAAAAAGAGAATGTGTTTCGGTGTAATCATCGGCACAAGGGCATATTTCAATTCAGCACTTGCTACAGATGTAAGAAAGCAGCTTCTGAAAACTCTCGACGACCTGGGATATGACTATGTCATTCTCCCTGAGGACGCTACTCCAACAGGAAGCAGCAGCATCGAGACACGTGAAGACGGTCTCAAATGTGCAGAGCTCTTCCGTCAGAACCGTGACCGCATCGACGGTATCATCGTTTCTCTTCCTAACTTCGGCTTTGAAATCGGTATCATCAACGCCATCAGCGTAGCAGACCTCAGAGTTCCTGTGCTTGTTCAGGCATGTGATGACGACAATGACAAGGTTGACCTTGACAGCCGCCGCGATGCATTCTGCGGCAAGATTTCTGTCTGCAACAACCTCTATCAGTACGGCATTCCTTTCACAGACACCACAATCCACACATATTCAATCTATTCACCGCTTCTTGCCGAGGACCTCAGGAAATTCGCCGGAGTCTGCCGCGTAGTCAACGGACTCAAACATTGCCGCATCGGTCAGATCGGAACCCGTCCGCTTGGCTTCAACACATGCCGTGCAAGTGAGAAGCTTCTCCAGGCATCAGGAATCACAGTTGTTCCGGCCGACCTTTCAGAGATTCTCTTCGCAGCAGAGGCAATCGCAGATGACGATCCTGAGCTCGTTGAGAAAATGTCAAGTCTGCGCTGCTATGCTGCCGTGCCTGACAACTATCAGGACAAGGTCATCAAGATCGGCAAACTCGGAGTGGCAATCGACAGATGGATTGAGGCTCAGCAGGTTGACGCCGTTGCAATGCAGTGCTGGGATTCACTTGAGCTCAACTACGGCTGCGCATCATGCTCAGTAATGAGTATGCTCAGTGAGAAACTCATCCCTGCAGCTTGTGAGACAGACATCGCAGGTGCAGTCTCAATGCTCGCCCTTACCCTTGCTTCAGAAGAACCTTCAGCACTCGCTGACTGGAACAACAACTTCGCAGAGGACAGGAACAAATGCGTCTGCACACACTGCGGAAACTTTGCAAAATCATTCATCAGGAACGACATCAAGCTTGCACCTCTCGGCGTTCTGGGACGTACACTCGGCAAGGTTCGCACATTCGGTGCAGTCAACGGAAAGGTGACTGAGGGAGAATTCACATTCTTCAGGATTTCCACTGACGATCCTAAGGGATACATCAAATCATACCTCGGTGAAGGAAGGATTACCAACGAGCCTTATGCAATGGACGGATGTATCGCAGTCACTGAGGTTGACAACCTCCAGAAACTGATGAAATACATTTGCAAGAACGGTTTCGAGCACCACGTGGCCCTCGTCAGGGGAAATGTTGCCGATATCGTGAACGAGGCTGTTGAGAACTATCTCGGCTGGAAGATTTACAGACACGAATAACACTTGAACTATGATACTTGTAACCAATATCACATTGGCAATCTTCTGCTGCATATATTGCTGTATATGCTGGGGCTCCTGGGGTAACACCCAGAAGCTCGTGCAGAAGAAGGATTGGAAATCATCCCTTTTCTACTGGGACTACATTGCCGGTTTCTTCCTTACTTCCGTCATCGGACTTCTCGCCTTCAATGGCGGACACTTCTTTGAAAATCTCACTTGGAGCAGCGTTGGCTGGGCAATGCTCGGCGGTCTTGTATGGAACGTCGCCAACATATTCCTCACCGCAGCCAACGGTATCGCAGGAATGTCCGTAGCCTTCCCTATCGGAGGAGGTTTCGGATGGGTCGGAGGAATAATCTTCAACTATTTCGTAGCCGGATTCACAGGTAATGAGACCCTGCTGTGGTGCGGAGTTGCCCTTGCAGTTGCAGCCATGCTTCTTTGCGCGCTCTCATACAAGAAGCTCACCTCAACCCAGCAGAAGAGTCCTCTCGCAGGCATAGTCTTCGCCTTTATCTCTGGTTTCGGATTCGCATTCTTCTATGGCCTTGTCGTAAAGGCAACAGCTGCAGATTTCGGTGGAACAGGCACGCTTTCACCATACCAGGCAGTGTTCTTCTTTGCATTGGCAGTGCTCATTTCAACTTTCTTCCTCAATCCGATCGTCATGAGGACATCAGTTGAGGGAAAGGCAACAATGAAGGATTACTTCAAGAACGGTGACACCCGTACACATCTTATCGGCATGCTCGGCGGATTCATCTGGATGAGCGGTATGGTGATAAGTTTCATGTCAGCGGGCGCACAGGTGAACAAGGCTGTATCGTATGCATTGAGCAATGCATCACCTCTTATCGCAATGATTTGGGGAGTATTCATCTGGAAAGAGTTCAAGGGAGCTCCTAAGGGAACCAACAAATACGTTGCAGCAATGTTCCTGAGCTTCCTTCTCGCACTCGTTCTGATTACAATGTCAAATTGATCCTAAACAATAACACTAAAAAACCAATCACATGAAACGCGTAGTAACTTTGATGTTGTCAATCCTGACATGCATTTTCGCATTCGCCCAGGAAAAGATAACAGTATCAGGTATCGTTACGGACGATCAGAATCTTCCGGTTATCGGAGTAAGCGTAATTCAAGTTGGAACAACCAACGGTGTTTCAACGGACAATGATGGAAAGTATTCCATTTCAGTTCCTAAGGGAGCCGACCTCGAATTCTCATGCATCGGCCTTGCAACACAGACTGTGAAAGCAAATTCAGCCACTATCAACATCGTAATGGGAGCTGACCAGAACTTCCTGGACGAGACAGTAGTCGTGGGATACGGTGTACAGAAAAAGAGTGATGTGACAGGAGCCATTTCTTCTGTAAAGCAGGAAGACCTTGCCAACCGAAGCATCACCTCAGTTGACGGTGGTCTCCAGGGTAAGACAGCCGGCGTACAGATAGTATCCACTTCCGGTGCTCCGGGCGCAGAGAGCTCGATCAGGGTCCGCGGATATTCTTCAAACTCGGATTCCACACCTCTTTACGTAGTGGACGGCCTCAGGACAAAGAATATAAGCTATCTCGACCCTAACGACATCGAGAGCATCGAAGTGCTCAAGGATGCTGCCTCAGCTGCAATCTACGGTGCATCTGCAGGTAACGGAGTCATCCTCGTCACGACCAAGAAAGCTGCAGAAGGCGTGACACGCATCAGCTATGACATGCAGTACTCTTTCCAGAATGTTGCCAGAATACCTCAGGTGCTCAATGCAGAGGAATATCTGACCTGGGTAAGGGAAGGAAACCTCGTATCAGAGGACAGGATCAGCCAGTTCTATGACGGCAAGACTGACACCAACTGGGCGGATGTAGCATTCGAGCAGGGCTCAATGCAGAGACACAACGTGAGCTTCCAGGGTGCAAACCAGAAAGGTTCTCTCTTTGCATCACTTGCATATCTTCAGAATAATGGTCCTATCATCGGCAAACAGGACGTGTTCAACAGGCTCACCGGTACAGTCAATGCAAGCTACAACCTCTTCAAATGGTTGAAGATTACCACGAACAACAACTTTGCAAAATTCAATTCAAGCAGAGTCAGGGAAGGCGGCATGTATTCTATGCTCGGTTCCGTAATCCAGATGGATCCTCTTACTCCTGTCATCTATTCAAAGGACAACGTTCCCGCACATATCCAGGCCCTCCTCGACCAGGGACATTACTTCCTCACCGACGAGAACGGCGACTATTATTCAATGTCACCATTCCAGGAGTCGAACAACATCAACCCTTATATCATGAGGGACGGTTATCAGCAGTCAAGCGAAGGTTTCAACTTCAGAGGTTCGACAGCAATTGATTTCAAGCCAATCAAACAGCTGACTGTCACTTCAAGACTCGGTTATGACTTCCTCAGCAGAAGCACATACAACCTCCAGTGGCCTCACACAGTCAACACTGATACCAACAACGACTATGTAAGCATCAGCGCTTCTGAAGGCCACAAGAACTACTGGCAGTGGGAAAACTTCGCGAACTACAACCAGACTTTCGCAAGAAAGCACAATGTGAACGCAATGATCGGTATGTCATACTCACAGAGAGAGACATTCGATGTAACTGCTTCAATTTCAGGAACCAGCGCAGCTGACCTTGGTATCTCCAAGCTCGACCGCAACTATGCATATTTCGCAAATGCCACAGGTACAGCTACAAAGACCATTTCAGGCGGTGAGAAACGCATCTATTCCGAGCTTTCATATTTCGGCCGCGTAAGCTACGACTACGACCAGAGATATTTCATCCAGGCTTCCCTCCGTGCAGATGCAGCCGACCTTTCAATCCTTCCTTTGAACACAAGATGGGGTTATTTCCCTGCAGTGTCAGGAGGTTGGACAATCTCACGCGAGAACTGGTTCAGGAATAACGTGAAACCTGTTTCACACTTGAAACTCCGTGCATCATGGGGACAGAACGGTTCCATCGCAGGTCTTGGTGACTATATGTACGGTTCGGTCATCACTTCAACAATCAAATATCCGATTGAAGGCAACGGTTCTTATGAAATCGGTTCACTTCCTTCATCAACCGGAAACTACAACCTCAAATGGGAAACTTCAGAGCAACTCAACATAGGTCTCGACCTGAGGATGTTCAAGGACAGATTCTCATTCACCATGGACTGGTACAAGAAGAAAACCAAGGACCTGATCATGACCGGCGTGAAATCTTCACTCAGCGTAGGTAACACAATCTCGCCTCTGAATGCAGGTAATGTCGAGAACAGCGGTTTCGAATTCGACCTTGCATGGAAAGACCAGATCGGAGACTTCTCATACGGAATCAGTGCAAACCTTGCAACCCTCAAGAACAGAGTTACTTACATTTATCCTACACTCAGCCGCGTAGCAGGTAATTCGGGTGGTTCGGGCATCACTTGCTATTTCGAGAAAGACTACCCTATCTGGTATATGAGAGGTTACAACTATGAAGGAGTCAACCCTCAGGACGGTTCACCTATATTCACCGACCTTAACGGCGACGGAGCCATCAACGACGACGACAAGACCATGATCGGATCAGGTATTCCTGACGTTACCTACGGTATCACTCTCTCACTCGGATGGAAAGGCATCGACCTCATCGTCTTTGCAAACGGTGCTGCCGGAAATGAGATTGCCTATGCAGTTCCACGTTCTACCCGTATGCAGGCCAACACCCTCAAATACTTCTACGACAATCGTTGGACTCCACAGAATCCTAATGCAAGATACATAGGTGCAAGTCTCAAGGATTATGACAAATATGTCCAGAGTTCAGCTCTTGTATTCGACGGTTCATACTTCAAGATCAAGCAGATCCAGCTCGGATATACCTTGCCGAAGAATCTCCTCAAGAAGATTTTCATCAGCAACCTGAGAGTCTATGTATCTCTTGACGACTTCTTCAACTTCACTTCATACCCAGGATTCGACCCTGAGGTTTCTATGAGCGGAAACGGACTCGGACTTGACTACGGTCAGTATCCTGTCACCAAGAGGGCAACCCTCGGTCTCAACATTACGTTCTAACTCAATAATCAGATATTATTATGAAACTCAATCATATCATAACAAGCGTATTGGCCGGCTCGGCAATCCTTTTTGCCGGATGTTCGGAGAAGCTCAACATTCCGCAGCACAGCGTATCTGAAATCAACTCTTATTATCAGACAGATTCTGAGGCTGAGGAGGGTATCATAGCCTGCTACGACGAGGTCAGGGCTCTTGAAAACGGTATGGGTTCCGGAATGAGATTCTTCAAGACCCATCTTTCAGACGATGTATGGTCAGGCGGCGGTTCACATTATGACGGAACATTCTACATGCTTTCCGACTATACTTTCAGTGCCGACTACAGTGCAATCTCCACAATTTATGAGAACCTCTACAAACTCGTTTACCGCTCGAACGTGGTACTCGAAAGAGTGACAGGCACATCGGATGCGATGAAAAGGATTGTAGCTGAGGCAAGAGTGTTCAGGGCTTATGCTTACTTCAATCTTACCATCATGTGGGGTACTCCGCCTCTTATCGACCACACCCTCAACGAAGATGAATACATGCAGGGCAACTCCACTACAGAAGCACTCTGGGCATTCATCGAGGAAGACCTCAAACAGGCCATCAACAGCGGAAGCCTTACACAGAAGACAGGGGTGAATGCCGGAACATACCGCATCACCAAACAGTATGCACAGGCTCTGCTCGGAAAGAGTTATGTATTCCAGAAAAAATGGCAGGAAGCTGCCACAGTGCTGAAAGAAGTCATCAATTCCAAGCTCTATGCGCTCAATCCTGACATGTCGAATATCGAGACTCCTCTCGGAGGCCTGACTTCAGAATCAGTATTTGAGATTGTCCAGATGAACGACAGGAACGTCAGCACCAACAACAACCTCAAATGGACAATGATGGGTCTGAGGGGCGAGAAATATTCATATGGTGAGGCTTCTCCATTTGCAACTGCAACCTGGGGATACCAGAACCCTCGCAAGGACCTCTATGATGCATTCGTAGCTGTTGAAGGAAAGGACGGATACCGTCTGAAGAATGTCATCGCGACATTTGAAAGAATGGAAAATGAATTCCAGACCGTTCCTATCATCGATGTCACAGACAACGAAGGATACTGGAACCTCAAGCAGCGTATTCTCAAGAGCCAGTGGGCAGGATATTTCTATGCGAACAACGACCGCATCATGAGATACAATGAAGTCCTCCTTCTTGCTGCCGAGGCTTGCCTCCAGTCAGGTGACGCTGCTTCAGCGACTGCCTATATCAATGAGATCCGCACCCGTGCTCAGGCACCTCTTATCAATGGTACTGTAACCATGGACCAGATCAAGACCGAGTCCCGCCTGGAACTCTGCTTCGAAGGCCAGCGCTACGAGAACCTCATCCGCTGGGGCGATGCTGCATCGGCACTTGCAAAGAACGGTGAAAAGAACCCTGTCCTCCATCCTGACGGAACAGTTGGCTGGGAATCATTCAACGCAGCAGGAAAATGCGGTTTCAAGGCTGGAAAGCACGAACTTCTCCCGTTCCCTTCAAACGAGGTAATGGTCAATTCGAACATTCAGCAGAATCCTAATTGGTAATTTTATCATGAGGCTGGCTGACAAAAGGCCAGCCTCAAATCAAATAAGGTCATGAAAAACATAAGAATAATCATTACAGCACTGCTGTCACTTCTCTGCACGGGACTGTTTGCCCAGCAGAACCTATTTCCAGCTCAGAACATCAAGTCGGCCATAGTCAATGAAGATGGTTCTGTGACATTCAATTTCCTTGCTCCTAAAGCTCACCGCGTACAGATTGTGGGAGACTTCATGGAGGGAGAGAAAGGCACGAACGCAGGCATGGTGGCCAGCGGTTTCGTTGATATGACGGAAGGCAAGGACGGCCTGTGGACATACACTACCAAACCACTTGAGTCAGAGCTTTACAGCTATATGTTCATGGTTGACGGAATCGCGACCATAGATCCGAATCATCCTTATGTCTTCCGTGACTTTGCGACACTGACAAATCTTTTCGTAGTAGGTGGCGGACAGGGCGACCTTTATATGGTGAATGACGTTCCTCACGGCACTGTCTCAGCACGTTGGTACCACTCTGAGGGTCTGAAGGCAACACGCAGGATGAATGTCTATACCCCTGCAGGATATGAATCCTCAAAGAAAACAAGGTACCCTGTCCTCTATCTGCTTCATGGTTCGGGAGGTGATGAAGATGAGTGGAAGAACTTCGGAAGGGCTTGCCAGATTCTGGACAACCTTATTGCCCAGGGTAAAGCAGTGCCGATGATTGTCGTGATGCCTAACGGACATGTGGGAATGGATGCAGCTCCCGGTGAAAGTGACTGGGGATATTACAAGCCATACCATGTAAAGGATGCTCCCGGTGCATTTGAAAGCAATTTCCTTGAAATCGTGAATTTCATCGACAAGGAATACAGGACAATCGCAAAGAAATCCGCAAGGGCTATCGCCGGTCTTTCAATGGGAGGCGGCCATACCTGCCACATCACAGCCAATTTCCCTGATACATTCGACTATATCGGCCTGTTCTCTGCTGCAGTCGGCTACCGTCCTAAGGAAATGGCTCAGGAATCCCCTATCTATCAGAATGTATATGAGAAAATCGATGTCCTTTTCCAGAAAAATCCTAAACTTTACTGGATCGGATGCGGTTCTGAAGACTTCCTTCACAAAAATGTTGCAGATTTGCGTGCCAAATTCGATGAAAATGGCTATAATTACGAATATCTTGAAACAGGTGGCGGACATATATGGAAATGTTGGAGAATCTACCTGTCGGTATTTGCAACGAAACTTTTCAAATAGTTTATGAATAAGATAAGGAAAATATTGATTCTTGCCTGTGCAACTGCGTTTGCAGCAGCATGTACGAACAATGTGCAGACAGTGGAAAAGCCTCGCGTCATCGTGACATGCGACCCCGAACTGGATGACAACAACTCTCTGATCAGGTATCTCCTTTATGCCGGAGATTTTGACACAGAAGGAATTATCTATGCCAGCAGCCAGTTTCACTGGAAGGGTGACGGCAAAGGAACCACCCAGTACATTCCGGGAAGGGAATATTCCCGTCAGGGCCGCGACCTCGGTCCGCAGACCAGCTGGAGATGGGCTGAAGGGGAAAGGTTCATTGACAATGTTGTTGACGCATATGCTCAGGTTTACGGCAATCTCAAGGTCCATGACAGCAACTACCCTGATCCGGAGTATCTCAAATCCATCATAAGATTCGGAAATGTGGAATTTGAGGGCGATATTTCACACGACACCCCAGGTTCCGACCTCATTAAGGAAGTTCTTCTGGACGAAGATTCAAGACCAGTATTCATTCAGGTCTGGGGTGGGCCGAGCACTGTTTCCAGAGCTTTGAAGTCAATCCAGGAAGAATATCAGGGCACCCCTGAATGGGAAAGCATTCATGCAAAGGTATCCGCAAAGGCCAAACTCTGCCTTTCGGGACAGCAGGACCAGACTTATAAGGAATATATCCAGGTATATTGGCCAGAAGTCGAGTCCATCATGCTCAATGCAGGTGTCACATCTCTGGGTTACGGGGCCAAGAGAGCAGTGGTCAACAAAGCTGACACTGTTTACTTCGGTGCCGAGTGGACTGACAGGAACATCAAGTCGAAAGGCATCCTCGGAGACCTTTACAGAGTTTGGGGAGACGGCAAGCAGATGTCAGAAGGTGATTTCACCGATTATTTCGGGCTTTCCGGTTATTCTGTGGAAGAACTTGTCAACATGGGCTACTGGGTGTGGACTCCGCCTCTCCCTTATGGCAATTTCATCAGCGAAGGAGACACCCCATGCTATCTCAACCTTATAGGAAACGGTCTGAGAGCATATCAGGGTCAGGAATTCGGAGGATGGGGAGGAAGAAGGAAAACCCTTTCCGAAGAGGAGAAGAATGCTGGTTTCACAGCACCTTATGCCATGCGTGCAGTCAAGGATGAGGTCCTGCCGGTATTCCTTCCTGCAATCCAAAACGATTTTGCCGCACGTATGGCATGGTCGGTCACTGCTGATTATTCTGCTGCGAACCATCATCCTGTCATAGCGGCTCCGCTGGAGCTGAAGGCATCTGCCGGGGAAAAGGTGACAATAAAGGCAAAGGTCAGCGATCCAGACTCAAACTCCCTCACACTCAACTGGCTGCAGTTCAATGTCGGCACATATCACGGCGAGGTTGAAATCACAGATGCGGATACAGCATCTCCATCTGTTACAATTCCTTCCGATGCCAGATCAGGAGAAACCATCCATCTGGTTCTCAGCGCCACCGACAATGGCCAGCCTTCACTCACGAAATATCACAGAACAATAATAACAGTAAAATAAAATGAAAAAGATACTTACTTCAATTTTCCTTGCCTTCGGCATGCTTGTGTGCGCTTCAGCCCAGCAGGCTCAGCAGCAGGATCCGAGCAAGCATGTTGCCCGTACTTTCCCGATGACTTATGAGCATCTGTATTTCCACAGCGAGATTCTCGGATGTGACAAGAATTTCTCCATCATCCTTCCGAAGAGCTATGCCAAGGACACCGACCGCAAATATCCTGTAGTCTATATGCTCCATGGCCATGGAGAGAATGATTGGGAATGGGCGAACATCCCATGTCCGATGATTTATGAGGCTATCACTCAAGTTACAAATGACGGTTCCGCATGCGAGGCAATCATAGTTTTCCCTCATGCAATGGAAGTGAAGACCGGTTATTTCAACAGGGAAGGCTGGAGATATGAGGATTATTTCTTCCAGGAATTGATTCCTTTCATCGAAAAGAACTACAGGGTAATCGCAGACAAAGGCCATAGGGCAATCGGCGGTCTTTCAATGGGAGGAGGCGGTTCATTCCACTACGGAATGAGGCATCCTGAAATGTTCAGCAGCGTATATGCCATCAGTGCTGCAGTGCACGGAGACGTCACGAAGCCTTCAGAGAATGCAAATGACATCGTTTCCGGCACAGCCTACACTCCGGAGCAGCTTGAAGCCGCAAAATCCGTTTATTTCGTACTTGACTGCGGTGATGATGACTTCCTTTTCAGCAATAATGTAGAGTGCTACAAATCAATGAAGAAGGCAGGCATGGAAGTTCAGTTCCGCTGCTACGATGGTGCACATGCATCCTACTATTGGTACGATGCTCTGCGCAGGGCAATGGTATATTTCACAAGGCATTTCTCAGATCAGTGTAGATAGTCATGAGAATCTTCAGAAAAGCATTCGGTCTGTTTGCAGCTACTGCTCTTCTGGCTTCTTGCAGCCAGAAGAGCCTTGCTCCCGAGAATCTTGCTCCTGTGGTGGACAAAAGCCAGCAGGACAGGATTCTGATCACCACCGACCTTGAGGTTGATGACATGAACGGCCTCATCCTGAGCCTTTTGTATTCGGACCAGTATGACCTTGCAGGAATCGTATGGACTGCAGGAATGTATCATTTCTCGGGTGACGGCGGAAAGCACACCCTCGGTCAGATCACTCCGAACTACAGATGTAATGCCCAGCACTGCGAGCATCGCGTCAAGACTGCGGCTGACCTGACTGAATACCGCCCGGTCGATCCGACCTGGCTCGGAAGGGTACTGGAATTTTATGCCCAGGACTATGAATATCTGAGTCTCAACAATCCTAATTATCCTGATCCGGAATATCTGAAAAGTATCACCAAGGTAGGAAACATCGAGTTCGAGGGTGACTACAGATATGAGACCGAAGGGTCGGATTTCATTGTCCAGTGCATCATGGACGATGACCCGAGGCCTCTGTACATTCAGCATTGGGGTGGCATAAACACCACTGTAAGAGCCCTGTACACCATTTATGAGAAATATCATGACACTCCTGAGTGGGAAGCAGTTCTTGCAAAAGTGACTTCCAAGGTGAGAATCGGAGGAAATGGTGAGGACAACTGCCGCGCTGACAGCAAGATTGACCAGATGTTCCCGGGACTGGACAACGGAGGCTACACTATGGGCTGGTTCAGCTATGGTTCGTTCTTCAGCGCAAGCTACAACGGTCCGCGTCCTGCAGACGAGCAGATTCAGCCGTACCTCCACGGGGAATGGAACCTCGATGCGTTCAAATTGAATCATGGCAAGCTGACAAGCGAAATCTGGCTTATGGCCGAGGGACGTGCCATTTTCGGTGAGCCTCTGATTTACAATTACGGTCTGATTGATTATATGGACTGGGGACTTTCCGCTGAACTCGGATGGGGTCCTGCTGAACTTAAGTCATATCCGAGGGCAGATTACAAGAAATATGACTGGGCATTCTGCCAGTTCGGTTGCGCTCCGTTCATCAACATTGGTTTGCGTGACGACATCAAGAACCGTAATAACCGCTATACTGTGGTGATGTGGGAGGAACTGGCAGCGCGAGCAGACTGGACTATATGTCAGGCCAAGGATTGCAACCACGCTCCTGTAGTCCATGCAGATGTCACTGATTTCACTGTTGAGGCTGGTCAGACTGTTTCAATGAATGGCAGTGCCACCGATCCTGACGGCGACAAGCTGGCTGCGACATGGTGGATTCCAGAAAAGACCTCAAGCTATAAGGAAGGTTCGGTTGATGGTTTGAAATTATCCCAGACCAACGGCTGGAGTACGGAATTCACAGTTCCGTCCGATGCAATGTCAGGAGATTTCTTTGTCATCAATCTTGAAGTAAGGGATGATGCAGTGCGCCCGATGACGCGTTATGCACAATATCTTGTTACTGTGAAATAGCCCGATTACACTGATTTGCATTATTTTCAGGGCAATCCCCGCACTCGGTCACTTCTGGCCGGTGCGGGGTTCATTCATTAATAAGCGAAGACGAAGTCTGTCATATCGAGCAAAGTCGAGATATCTAAATATTGATGCTATAATTATGTTTAATCTCCTCCATGACAAAAGTGCTTTCAATGGAAGCAATGTTGTCGTGGCTTCCGATGACATTCAGAAGGAATTGCTGGTAGTATTTCATGTCGGGGGCCTGGATGCGGAGGAGGTAGTCGAAGGCCCCTGAAATATTGTAGCATTCGGTCACCTGGGGTATATTCTTTATCATATCGGTAAATGCAAGGGCCATTTCCCTGTTCAGCCTTCTCAGTTTTATGCTGCAGAATACGGCAAAGCCCTGATTCAGCTTGTTGGCGTCCAATATTGCCGTATATTGACGGATTATGCCTGTCCGTTCGAGTCTTTTCACGCGCTCATAAGTCGGAGTTGTGGACAAATGTACCTTGGCTGCGAGTTCCTTATTGCTCAGACGCGCCTCCTGCTGCAACGCCCTGAGTATTTCAATGTCTTTGGCATCGAGTTTTATTGATTCTGCTTCCATATTGAAAAATGCCATAAATTAGAATATCATTCCTTAATATTTGGCAAATATAGATAAATATTCCAAATTATTAATTTGCCATGGAATTTATTCACCGGGAACATAATTTTGCATCAGAAACAATAAAAACGAACAAATATGTCACAGGAAAATCTTCATCTCGAAACCCTCGCCCTCCATGTAGGACAGGAACAGGCAGATCCGGCAACCGATTCACGTGCAGTGCCAATTTACCAGACAACATCATACGTATTCCACAATTCACAACATGCAGCCGACCGTTTCGGATTGCGCGATGCCGGAAACATTTACGGACGTCTTACCAATTCGACTCAGGATGTATTTGAAAAACGAATAGCTGCCCTCGAAGGTGGTGTCGGAGCACTTGCCGTGGCAAGCGGTGCAGCAGCTGTCACCTATGCCCTGCAGAACGTCTGCCAGGCCGGAGACCATATCGTAGCTGCGGACAATCTCTACGGAGGTTCATTCAACCTCATCACCCATACACTTGCTACTCAGGGAATTACAAATACCATCGTCAACGTCAATGACCTCGAGGCACTTGAAGCAGCCATTCAGCCGAACACAAAGGTGGTATATGCCGAAACCTTCGGAAACCCTAACAGCGATGTCACCGACATCGAAGGAATCGCTGAAGTAGCACACAGGCACGGCATCCTTTTCATCATCGACAACACATTTGCGACGCCGTTCATCTGCAGGCCGATCGAACATGGAGCTGACGTTGTGGTTCACTCGGCAACAAAATTCATCGGCGGCCACGGATCATCGTTGGGCGGAGTCATCGTTGACGGCGGAAAATTCGATTTCAAGGCAAACGCAGGCCGCTATCCTTCAATTGCAAAGCCTGACCCTTCATATCACGGAGCAGTCTTTGCAGACGTGGCAGGCGCAGCGGCTTTCGTCACCCGTATCCGTGCCGTGATTCTGCGTGACACCGGAGCGACCATCTCTCCTTTCAATGCATGGATTCTTCTGCAAGGTGTTGAGAGCCTGCCGCTTAGGATTGAGCGCCACGTACAGAATGCACTCAAGGTCGTGGATTTCCTGAGCAAACATCCGAAGGTCAGAAGTGTGAGCCATCCGAGCCTTCCTTCTCACAGGGACCATGAACTTTACAAGAAATATTATCCGAACGGAGCGGCAAGCATTTTCACCTTTGAAATAGATGGCACTCAGGAAGATGCATGGAAGTTCATTGATTCGCTGAAGATTTTCTCGCTTCTGGCAAATGTTGCCGATGTGAAGAGTCTTGTAATCCATCCTTACACCACAACTCACAGTCAGATGAGTCCTGAAGAGCTTGCACAGCAGCATATTACCCCATCAACGGTGCGTCTTTCAATAGGTGTGGAGCACATCGATGACATCATTGCCGACATTGCACAGGCACTCGACAAGTAGTTAGTGATTTAGGGCCTGATTGATGTTCGAATTTGCAGAAAAGTTTTACCTTTGTCTTGATTCATTATAGGTAAATGGTAAATGACAATGGCTTTGAACAGCAAGAAAGGCAAAATATTAGTGGTAGATGATAATCAGGGCATTCGCAATGCCCTGAAAATTTTATTGCCTGCATACTTCGCGCAGGTGGAACTCCTTGCATCTCCCAAGACCCTAGTCAGCACGATGGAGGCTTTTCATCCGGATGTGGTCCTGCTGGATATGAACTTTTACACTGACATCAACACCGGCAACGAAGGTCTTTTCTGGACAAGCGAGCTGAAGAAGATGTATCCGGATGTGCAGATTGTCCTTTTCACTGCCTATGCCGACATTGCACTTGCAGTGGAGGGTATGAAACGTGGTGCATTTGATTTCATCGTAAAGCCTTGGGACAACGAAAAGCTCATATCCACTCTCAAGGCAGCGTACGAGGCTTCGCCCAAGGGTACCGGAAAGGCCGGAAAGGATGTATCTTCTGAAATGTACTGGGGAAATACACCTGCGATGAATCAAATCAGGCGCACAGTGGATAAAATTGCACCGACAGATGCCACCGTGCTCATTACAGGAGAGAATGGTACCGGAAAAGACGTACTTGCCCGTGAGATTCATCTCAGGAGCAGCCGCAGAGCAAGGCCCATGGTCTGCGTTGATGCCGGGGCGATTACCGAGACTCTTTTTGAAAGCGAACTTTTCGGTCATGTGAAAGGTGCCTTCACAGATGCCCATGCGGACCATGTCGGCAAATTCGAGCAGGCGGACGGCAGTACTCTCTTTCTTGACGAAATTGGAAATATTCCATTGCACCTTCAGGCCAAGCTCCTTCGTGTTCTGCAGAACAGGACCGTCACCCGAGTCGGCTCTGAAAAGCAAATCCCGGTAGATATCCGCCTGATCTGTGCCACCAACATGGATTTGGAGAAGATGGTCTCTGAAGGCCGCTTCCGCGAGGATTTATATTATCGTATCAATACCATGCACATTTGTCTTCCGGCTCTTCGTGAACGGCCGGAAGACATTCTGCCGCTTGCCGGGCGTTTCCTTGCAAGATTTGCAGAGAAATATCGCAGGACGGCAGCCGGCATTGACCCGGAAGCCGCCGACCTTCTAAGGTCCCACCTTTGGAGCGGCAATATCAGGGAGTTGCAGAACACCATCGAGAAGGCTGTCATCCTGTCTGAAGGCACAAGTCTGAAAGCAGAAGACCTTTCACTTGAGAAGAAGAGCATGGCGAAAGTGGCACCGAAGCAGACTCTTGACGAGGCTGAGGCGCAGACAATCCGCAACACCATGGCCCGTTGCAACGGCAACCTTACTCTCGTGGCAAAGGAGCTCGGTATCAGCCGTCCGACTCTGTACAGCAAACTTAAGAAATACGACATTTGATGGCAATCTGGACAATCATACTGATCTGCCTTGGTGCGATGTCGGCCACTTGTGTCGTGACCGCCGTCATTGTCCGGATAAAGGACCGGAAAAAGCTGGAATATATGCTCGATGCCTTCGAGGATGGAGAATACAACTTCCGGTTCACCGATGACAGCAAGTTCAACAGAAGCCTCAACCGTATCAAATGGATTGTGGACCGTCGCCGTCAGCAGAATGAGCAGGAATCCTGGACTAAGCTGATACGGGTGCTCACTCACGAGATCATGAATACGGTCAGTCCGATTGCTTCGCTCAGTGATGCCCTGAGCCACTATATTGATGTGCCGGAGGATTGCCGTGAGGTTGACGTGAAAGCGGGACTTGAGACCATCTCGTCTTCTTCCAAGAATCTGATCAAATTCGTTGAGTCTTATCGTGAGCTTGCGGGAGTGGCAAGACCTGTCAAAAAAGGTCTCATGGTGGACGAACTGTCACATAAAGTCATCGACCTGACTCATGAGCAGTGCTCTGATGCCGGTGCAGTCTGCAGCTACAAGGCCGAATCCGAGGATATTCTTATCTATGCCGATGAGTCGCAAATCAGCCGTATCCTCATCAATCTGATTAAGAATGCCTTGCAGGCAGGAGCAAAGAATATCTGCATAACTGCAGGCATAGACAGTTCCGAGCAGACAGTAATCAAGGTATCGAATGACGGTGCTGCCATAACTCCTGAATCACAGGAGCAGATTTTCATCCCATTCTTCACCACCAAGGCAGATGGTTCAGGCATCGGACTCAGCCTGTCACGTCAGATAATGCGTGCCCACAACGGCACCCTCGACCTGACAAGAAGCGACAGCCAATGTACCGAATTCACCCTGATTTTCAAATAAATGCACAATCATTCATCGAGAGACTGATATCATTCTAACGGACATTTTGTCATGTTTTGCGGGTAATTCCGGATTATCTTGAATACCTTATCTGCCACTCCCCTTTTGCAAGTATAAGTGATTCTTTGCTGAGTTCGACGATTTTGAGCGTATCTGCAAAATCGATGTTCTGGTGGTTTCCTATGCTGGTTCCGGTCAATATCAGTTTTTCATCTTCGACTTTCCAGGTCTTGTAGTCAAGTGTTGCCATATTGACTGATCTTGCTGTTCCATCACTTTTCATTTCGATCCCCTGCCGTCCATCCTGTCCCGGAATGGGTTCTGTCCATGTTCCCACAAGTTCCTTGGAATAATCCCTTTGTCCGGTGCAAGCAACAACAGCGACTGCAAGTGCAAAAAGTGTTGAAATTTTTCGTACCATCATTATTTCTCCTTTTTTAAAAACTCCGCGGAATCCCCTCAAAAAGCGAGCCGTGAAGCAGAATATTGTATATCTTTGCACGCCTTTATACAATAGTTCAGTTATGAAGCAGAAATCGGATGCAATGAGCAGAAAGATTACGGGATATGTGGCGGGAATCGCTGCAGGGGCGTCTTATGGGCTTAATCCCCTCTTTGCCAAGCCTTTGATGGAAGGAGGAATGCCGGTGACGGTGATGCTGATGTTCCGGTATCTGATTTCTGTACTGCTTCTCGCACTGATGATGGGGCTGAAACGGGAAGATTTCCGTATAGGAAAAAAGGAGCTGCCTCAGCTTGTGATTCTGGGAATCCTGTTCGCTTTCAGCAGCATTTTCCTTTTTGCTTCTTATAATTTCATCCCATCCGGGCTGGCGACTACCCTCGTTTATCTGTATCCGGTTTTCGTCGCCCTGATCATGGTGTTCATGAAGTTCTATCCGAGCTGGCAGACCTGGCTTTCCATTATAGCAACTTTCGGAGGCATCATCCTGCTTTCCAGTCCGAGTGCAGGAGCGGAAATCAAGTTAGTCGGGATTATTCTTGCAATCATTTCTGCCCTGAGCTATTCCGGATATCTGATTATCGTCAACAGAAGCAAGATGCTGCGCAACATTTCGGAGAACAAGCTTACGCTCTATGTCCTTATCAGCGGTTCAATTCTTTTTGCCGCACTCAGGCTCGGAGAATGTCTGCCACAGCGCTTTGAGGTCGTTAGTGCTCCAAAGTTCATCGAAGGACTTCATTCGTTCTCCGACGCCGCAAACCTTCTCGGCCTTGCAATATTCCCGACGATGATATCCCTTCTTGCCCTGGCTGTATCCAGCAGGAACATCGGTCCGACCAAAACCTCAGTACTCGGAGTGTTCGAGCCCATCACCGCAATCCTGGTCGGCACCCTGATCTTTTCAGAACCCTTCACCGGCAGAATGGCCTGCGGCATCGCAATCTGCATTGCCTCGGTCATCTTCATGATACTCAAGCCAGGCCGCTGATGGAATGGATATTTGTCATCTATTCGACAGTGAAATCGAATGTTTTGTCATATTCCCTGAGGATGGACACCCTGACGGTCTTCTGGCTGAGGTTATAGACTTCGGACCACTGGGTGAAGCCTGTGGACAGCTGGGCTTCAGGGCCCTGAGCCACACTCTTAAGCAAGTCCATTGCCTGTGCAGGATTCAGTTTGTACTGGAGCTTGGCCAGATTAGCTTTCAGTATTTCATAACGGTCCTTGCCGTGGCTGGAAAGTACGCTTCCGTCGGGAGAATCTGCCATTGAAGGAGATACGTAAAAGTTTGTTACATAACGCAATGCATCTTCTCCCTTGAGGACTTCCATTTCAGTAGGATATTCCTCTCCATCCTTGAAGGTATATTCAACGATGGCATAGTCACCGGTTGCATCCGCCATAAAGTAATGGTAGCTTGCAGGAGCCTCATCCATCCACATATTGTATTCCTTCAGCATTTCCACAGCCTGGTTGACCGTGCTGGCCCTGTCCAGAAGCATACGCATTGCAACTGTGGTGAAGATGTTCTTCTTGCCCGGAGCTTGCTGACGTGTCGGATTGCCATCGAGCTTGAGTACACAAATAGCAAATCCGTCTTCATTTATTCCATCCAGAAGCAGATATGGCAATGCCATCAGCAAAGAAAGATCCGATTCTCCGTCAGTATAGAATCCACTCTTGTAATATATGAACTGACCATCTACGAAAGAAACGGATTTCTTGCCACCGGCCGGTGCGGTATGGACTACTATTGCAGGAATCATGATTCTGTTTCCATTCTTGTCCTTGTGATTGAAGTCGAAGTTTCTTCCCATGAGATAGTCCTTTGAATCCGTGTCCGGACAAGCGAAAGCGCTGCATCCGGCATCGTAACTCAGTCCTGCACTTTTAGCCGTAGGATCGTCCACCAGGTGGGTCATTACGAACTGGACCAAGGTGTTCGTGCCGACAATTCCGGCATTCAGGGCTTCGTCCAATTTATAATCCACAGTATAAGTCATCTCGTACAAGCGTCCTTTATTGCCTTCAAGGTCCACCAGAGAATGAAGCATGTCCAGTTTCTCCGGGTCGTTTATCATTCTTGCTGGGTTGTAAGTCTTTATTTCAGGCTTGTCATTACAGCTCGAAAAAGTCATAGTCAAAAGGAGAAAACTTAAAAGAATGGCTCCTTTGCCTGAATGGAAATGCATTGTATTCATAATCGTTCTGTTTATTTGAAATTGTGAATGATATTGTAGCGAATATAATGACAAAAGGAACAGAATCCCCTGGCTGACATGCATTATTTTCATCAAGCTGATCAAATTTTGTCGTCAGGGCATATTTTTGTCAAACAGGCAAAAATATGTATATGTAATCGGAACTAAATGCTACCTTTGTATGGAATAAGGGACGACCATTAAAGGTCGCATAAGG